>JAPCWD010000006.1:134940-136913 GCA_025943965.1 Synergistaceae bacterium DZ-S4 | reverse complement strand
CTTCTGTGGCATTAACAACGTCAATGACGTCGACATCCGAAAGTGACAAAGTTCCGGTTGCTGTTAGAGCTATGTTTGATTCTGTCAAAGACTCAGCATCGCTGTCGCCTGCTCTGACATGGATCTCGGGAGCGTCATTGCTTCCTGTAATAGTTACAGTCACAGTGATAGTATCTGTTCCACCTTTGCCGTCATCCACAGTGACATCATATAGCTGTGTAACAGTCTCACCTTCTGCCAGATGGTCCAAAGCAGCATCATTTACTTTAAATTCCCAAGTTATCTTTCCTGTGGCTCCACTTGTTGTCTGAGTATCTACGACAGGAGTGAATGTTCCGAGATAGCCAACCCCTTGAGGAGTTGCAGAGACAGAAACTGCGTCAGTCAAGTCTGCATCAGTGACGTCAAAGTATCCGGAAGCAGTGTGGTCATGTGTATTTTCATCTGCGTGCTTGTCCACAAGTTCTGTGGCAGAGCCTGTTAGTACGCCGCCGGCAATTATAGTCGGCGCGTCATTTGTGCCGGTAATGGTAATTACCACGTCATGAGTATCAGTTGCACCATGCGGGTCAGTGACTTGTACGGTATAAGTAAGAATTAGGGTTTCACCTGCAGCCATGCCGTCAAAGTAGTGAGAGCCCGAGTTAAAGTTCCAAGTAATGCCGCTTGTTTTATCCGTTTCGGTTGCGTCCAAATTTCCGGACACAGTAAACATAGCCTTAAGCTCTGCATCTGTGGGCAAAGTTCCGGTATATGTTCCGCCCTTTGTAATTGAATCTACTTCTGTGGCATTAACAACGTCAATGACGTCGACATCCGAAAGTGACAAAGTTCCGGTTGCTGTTAGAGCTATGTTTGATTCTGTCAAAGACTCAGCATCGCTGTCGCCTGCTCTGACATGGATCTCGGGAGCGTCATTGCTTCCTGTAATAGTTACAGTCACAGTGATAGTATCTGTTCCACCTTTGCCGTCATCCACAGTGACATCATATAGCTGTGTAACAGTCTCACCTTCTGCCAGATGGTCCAAAGCAGCATCATTTACTTTAAATTCCCAAGTTATCTTTCCTGTGGCTCCACTTGTTGTCTGAGTATCTACGACAGGAGTGAATGTTCCGAGATAGCCAACCCCTTGAGGAGTTGCAGAGACAGAAACTGCGTCAGTCAAGTCTGCATCAGTGACGTCAAAGTATCCGGAAGCAGTGTGGTCATGTGTATTTTCATCTGCGTGCTTGTCCACAAGTTCTGTGGCAGAGCCTGTTAGTACGCCGCCGGCAATTATAGTCGGCGCGTCATTTGTGCCGGTAATGGTAATTACCACGTCATGAGTATCAGTTGCACCATGCGGGTCAGTGACTTGTACGGTATAAGTAAGAATTAGAGTTTCACCTGCGGCCATACCGTCAAAGTAGTGAGAGCCCGAATTAAATGTCCAAGTAATGCCGCTTGTTTTATCCGTTTCGGTTGCGTCCAAATTTCCGGACACAGTAAACATAGCCTTAAGCTCTGCATCTGTGGGCAAAGTTCCGGTGTATGTTCCGCCCTTTGCAATTGAATCTACTTTTGTTGCATTAACAACGTCAATGACGTCGACATCGGCAAGCGACAATGTGCCTGTTGTGGTAAGGGTAGTGTCTGATTCTGTCAGAGAAGCAGAGGCGCTGTCGCTGCCTGTGAGATAAATCTTAGGATCATCGTTCGTTCCTACTACAGTAACGGTTAAGGTGGTAGTGGCAGTAGCACCATGTGAGTCTGTAATCGTATAGGTAAAGGTATCCGTAACCTCTTGATCCTTCGCCAGGGCCTGAACCTCAGCCTTGCTGTTATCAAGAGTATAGGTGTAAGTCCCGTTAGCGTCAATGACGACAGATCCATAAGTTCCGACAACGGAAGTTGCAACATTGCCTGTGGCAGAAGTATGGGTTCCCTCTTTTACACCGGTTACCGTAAAGGTATCGCCATGGTCAATGTCG
>JAPCWD010000006.1:0-134840 GCA_025943965.1 Synergistaceae bacterium DZ-S4 | reverse complement strand
GTTCCGCCAAAGGTATTTGATACGGTTACGTTACTTACCTTGGTTGCAGCGACAGTATCTAGGGTATCAACATCAAAAACAGACAGAGTTCCTGAAGTGGAAAGCCCTGCATTAGTTTCAGTTAAAGTTTCTGCGTCGCTGTCTGTACCCTTTACGTGTATCTCAGGTGCGTCATTTGTTCCCTCTACTGTAATGGTTAAGGTAGTGGTTGCAGTGCCTCCTTTTGAGTCCGTGATCGTATATGTAAAGGTATCCGTAACCTTTTGGTCTTTCGCCAAAGCCTGAACCTCATCTTTGGTGTTATCAAGGGTGTAGGTGTATTCCCCGTTAGCGTCAATGACGACAGATCCATAAGTTCCGACAACGGAAGTTGCAACATTGCCTGTGGCAGAAGTATGGGTTCCCTCTTTTACACCGGTTACCGTAAAGGTATCGCCATGGTCAATGTCGCTGTCGTTTATCAGAACATTGCCTGTAGCGCTCAGTACATCTTCCTCTTTTACGTCGTCCACGTCCGCAACTGCAACGGGCAAGTCATTTGTACCGGTAATGGTAATTGTTACGTTATGTTCAGTCCAGGCTCCGTTATTATCCGTAGCTCTTACCGTATAAGTAATAACTAAGCTTTCTCCCAAGGGAATTTCGTCAAACGGCTCAGAGCCTGAGTTAAATGTCCAACCTATCCCCTGATCGCTCCACTGTTCTGTTGTGCTGCTGTCTCCGCCGCTTACAGTGAACATAGCTAAAAGCTCTGCTTCTGTAGGCATGGTTCCGCCAAAGGTATTTGATACGGTTACGTTACTTACCTTGGTTGCAGCGACAGTATCTAGGGTATCAACATCAAAAACAGACAGAGTTCCTGAAGTGGAAAGCCCTGCATTAGTTTCAGTTAAAGATTCTGCGTCACTGTCGGTACCTTTCACGTGGATCTCAGGAGCGTCATTCGTTCCCGTAATCGTCACAGTCACCGTAACAGTATCTGTTCCGCCCTTGCCGTCATCGACAGTTACGTCATATTTCTGTGTGACCGTTTGACCCTCTGCAAGTGAATCCAGAATGGAGTCGTTTACTTTAAACTCCCAGCCAATGCTTCCCGTTACTCCGCCCGTAGGTTGAGTTGCCACAACAGGGGTGAATGTCCCAATATACCCGCCGCCTTGTTCTGTGTGGGAAACCGTCACTGAATCGCTCAAATCCAAATCGGTAACATCGAAGGAGCCGGTGACAGTATGGTCATCTGTATTTTCTCCCAGTGCCTTATCGGCTATCTCACTTGCTGAACCCGTGAAAGCGCCGCTCCCTATGAGCGGGGCATCATTTGTACCGACTATGGTAATTGTCACATCCTGTGTGACAGTCCCGCCCTTTCCGTCATCCACCTGGACCGTGTATGTGAGAATCAGGGTTTCACCTGTGGCCAGCTTATCAAAAGTATGGGTCCCCGAAGCAAAGTTCCACGAAATTCCATGGTCCTTTCCCTGTTCAGTTGAGGTAAGGCCTCCGCTTGCGGTGAACATTGCCTTTAATTCGGCATCTGTGGGAAGCGATCCCGTATAAGTGCCGCTTTTTGTGAGGCTGTCCACAACAGAGACGGTAACTGTGTTGGAAGTGTCTACATCGTATAGTGTAAGAGTTCCATTTGTGGTTAAAGCTGCATCGGTCTCATATATGGTTTTGGCGTCGTCGTCACCTGCTATTACACTGATCTTCGGCGCGTCATTTGTTCCGGTAATGGTTATGGTGACGGTCGCCGTCTCCTTGTTTCCGCCGGCGGTGGTTACAGTGTATGTAAAGGTATCTGTAGCTGTTTCACCATCAGCCAGAGACTGGAAGTAGTCACCGGGGGTATATATGACATTTCCATATTTATCAAAAGTGACAGTTCCGTTTTTCCCCTGTGTCACGGAAGTTAAAATGGCGTTCGGTCCGAAGGTGTCATTGTCCATTACGTTTAACGTAACTGGAGTATCTTCATCAGTTGTATCCGCATCATTAAATGCGTCCTGAACGGGCTTTACCGTGACTGTTACCGTGGATTCGGTGATGCCTCCATAGCCGTCTGATACCTTATAGGTTATTGTGTCGGAGCCGTGATAGTCTTCGTTCGGCGTGTAGGTCACGGTCCCGTCCGGGTTTATTGTGACCGTCCCGTGAAGGGCTGTCGCGGAGATAACGGACATAAGGTGGGTGTCCGGATCGGAGGCGTTTTTTAAAAGGTCCAGTATAAGAGCTGTATCCTCATTGGTCACGGTCTCATCCGAAACAACTGCCGGCGGACGGTTGACCCACCCGCTTTCGGGCATCCAGATCCCGCCTGAATAAGGGTCCTCTATTTCGGAACGGGGAATATTGTCTCCGCTGTCGGGATAATCGTAGTTGAAACCGACGCGAGGGATCTTAGTGGCTCTCGTATCAAAGGAAAAGAGCTCATTTGCGTCCCGCGAAAAATTAAACCGGTCATTATAGTCGAGGCTGATCCTTTCGAGACGAACGTGTGAGTGCCCGTCCCTTATGACCCCTTCCTCCGACTCTCTTATCTCGGAATCTTCTTCTTTGGCAGCTCCCGGTCTCTTCTCATTCGGAGTATCTCCGGTATGGCCGCCGAGGGCAGAGGAGGGCAGGGCGGCACCGGTAATTTCCTCTGTGCCTCCGTCATTTTTCAGGAGCACAGTTGAACCTTCCGCGAGCTCTATCGGAACGCCTGAAGCGGTGCGAAGTTCAACGGTGCCGGATTTTATGATTATAATGTCCCCCTCTGTCAGGATGTCCCCCGCCCTGACAGGGATCATAGTGTTGTCCGCGGCTTGTCTGAAAGCCTCCCCGCTGACTTTTATAACGGCAAAATTTTTATTTTCCATTATTTTTATCCTCCGTAAATGAAGAAGTTGTTTTTAATATAATGTATGACGATCAATGCTCTCTCAACGCCTTTTCTTTCGCTCTGAAAAGAGGCTTAAGAATGTACGAGAGCACCGTTTTTTTTCCAATTATGATGTCCACCTGCGCCACCATGCCGGGCAGGATCGGACGGCCTTCACCAAAGCTTGTCTCATGTGTTTTTATTCTAACCGTGTAAAACGTATTGCCCCTCTCGTCCACGATCGTGTCGGGGCTGATGTATTCGACCAGGCCGTCAAGCCCTCCGTATATCGCATATTCGTATGCTGTGAACTTGACTACGACGTGCTGTTCCGGCTTGACAAAGGCCCTGTCGTTGGGCGAAAGTTTTGCCTCTATAACAAGCTCGTCTTCGTCCGAGACCACCTCGGCTATAGCTCCGCCCGGCATCACAACGGCTCCGACTGTGTTAACAAATAGACGTTTGACGGTCCCGTTTGCCGGTGACCTGACCTCGGAGTGCGAGACCCTGTCCTCCAGCGCCTTGTTTCCCTCCGTAAGGCTCTCAAGTTCGGCGAGCGTTGCAGAGAGCTCGTTTCTCCAGCTGTTTTTGTATCTCAGGCCGATTTCCGTGATCTGTCCCTCCGCCTCAAAAATAGACGATCTGACTCTTGAGATCTGTGCCTTAGCTTGGTCCCTGTCTCCCTGCGCCCTTGCCACCTCTTTTTCAAGCCTTGTGACCTCGAGCGGCGAGACCGCCCCCGATTCAAGCAGGGATTTGGTGGCCCTGAGCTCGTCCTGCGCGAGTTCGTATGCTGTAGAAAGCTGCGCCAGCCTGGATGTAGATTCGACCAGCTCCTGACGTCTCTGGGCGACCCTGTCCCTTCCGACGGAAAGGGTGGATCTCAATTCTTCCAGGCTTGTCCGGTAGAGCCGCTGTTCGTGTTCGACAATATTGGGGACTGCTTCTGCCACATGCTCGGGGGGCTGAAAATCATGTTCTTTGGTCAGAGCTTCCAGCCTCGCCGCCTTGGCGGTCAGAGCCATGATATTGGCCTTTCTCTCCCCAAATGAGGAGGTGAACCTTGTCGGATCTATTTTTACAATTACAGCGTCTTTTTCAACGAAGTCAGATTCTTTTACAAGAATTTCCTGAACCATGCCGCCATCTACAGACTGGATCAGCTGCGTGCCGGAGGTCGGTGTGACTTTCCCCGAGCCGTGGACCACATCGTCCAAAGGGGAGAATGCCGCCCAGAGCAGCAGGAGCAAAAGTGCGGCGAAGAGGCTGTATATGATGATCCTGCTGTTTATAGGCTTTTGTTCCTCCATAGCCCACTCAGCGTCGGCCTCCCAGTTGTACGGACTGTCACTCTTCTCGGAGAAGAGCCTGCTGAATATCCCGCACGTAATTTTATCTCCGGCTCGCTCAGCCGCGGATATGATCCGTCCGGTTCGCTCAAATTCCTTTTCGCTGAAGGGGCCCGCCATCAGGCTGTCCTCCTGATCTGTCCGTGCTGCAGGGCGTTCAGTACCTTTTCCTTCGGGCCGTCCGCCAGAATTTTTCCCCTGTCCATGACGATGATCCTGTCCACCAGGCTAAGCAGCGGAGTGCGGTGGGTGGTCAATATCACGGTCTTGTTTTTTGTAACGGCCATGAGGTTGTTTTTTATATGCTCCTCTATTACGTGGTCCATGGACGCAGTCGGTTCGTCAAGTATAAGTATCGGCGGATCTTTGATCACTGCCCTGGCTATTGCAACGGCTTGTCTCTGCCCGCTGGAGAGGAAGCTGCCCCTCTCGCCTATGGGCATATCGAAACCTTTGGGGTGGGTGTTGGCAAACATCTCGACTCCGCTGATCTTTGAAGCGATAAGTATCTCCCTGTCAGTTACCGAGTGGGTACCGAAGATCAGATTGTCTTTCAGGTTGCCGTAAAAGAGCATTACGTCCTGCGGGACGACGCCGATGTTTTTTCTCAGCTCGGAGGGATCGATTTGCCTTATATCCTTGCCGTCTATCAGGATGCTTCCCTCCTGTGGCTTGAAAAGGCCGAGCACAAGCTTGTTGACGGTGGTTTTACCCGAGCCTATGGGACCGAGGAGCGCGATCTTTTCCCCCGCATTGACCGCGAATGAAACTTCCGAAAGGGCGGGGCTTTCCTGCCCGGGATAGGTGAAAGTGACCCCTCTAAACTGTATGGAGCCGCGGATCTCGGGTGTGCTGATAAAAACTGAATCGGCGGGGCGTTCCGTCTCCTTTTGCATGATATCGTCCAGTGCATTCAGCGATCTCGATGCAGAATGGTACTGCATCAGGAGCGCCGCGACCCTGCCGATCGGAGCTATTGCCCTCGATGAAAGCATATAGGTTGCGATAAGGCTGCCCATGCTGATGCTGTTGTTCATTATCAGGTAGACCCCAATTATCATAGTTGCTATTGATGCCGTTATCTGAATCCACTGTACCGAGCTGACCACGGAGGATGAGAGCAGTCTCAGCTTGATGTTTGTGTTTTCTAAAAAGGCCACGGTCTTTTCCCATCTTGTCTGGATGTGCCCCTCCGCTCCGAGAGATTTGACAGTCTCCATGGCCACGAGGCTTTCAATGAGCGTAGCGTTTTTTAAGGAGCTCGCCCTGTTTGTAGTCTCGGAGAGCTCGCGCATCTGTCCCTGCACAAGCACGGCATGCAGGAGTATCAGGGCGGAGGCGATCAGCAGCGGAACGACCAGAGTCCAGGATATCAGGGCTATGACAACGAAGAACAAAATGGCAAAGGGAAGATCGACGTACGCGAGCACCGTCGCCGATGATATAAAAGAACGGACGCTGTCGAAGCCCTGGATGCTGCTGGCGAAAGAGCCGACAGAGGGAGATCTCTCCTCGTTTCTCATGTCCAGCACATGTTCCATCATTTCGCCGGAGAGCTTCACGTTTGTTTTTACTGCGGCGAGGTCGACAAGATATCCCCTAGTCACGTGTATCACAAAATCCGCGGTTATCATAACGAACACGCCTATAGCCATCACCCACAGAGATTCGACGGCTTTGTTGGGGACGACCCTGTTGTAGACGTTCATCACGAAAAGCGGCATTGCAAAGGCTATGAAGTTGCTCAAAACGGAGGCCACGATTATATCCCGGTACAGGTAGCGGTGTTCCGATATAACGCTCCAGAACCAGTGCTCCCTCTCCAGCTTTTTGGTCCGGACCGCCCTGTCGTCGAACTTAAAGAGAGGGCGCACGTATATGACAAAGCCTGTGTAGGTTTCGTTAAGCTGTTCAAGATCTATCAGCGTCTCGTCCGATCCGACTTCAGGAAAGGCGACTCGCGCCGTTCCGGCTTTTTTGTCGATAGATAGGACAACACAGCTGTTATTCTCAGCGAGGATCAGGACTGCGGGAAGCAAAACAGGATTAAGCCTGTCGATGGGGGATAGTACCACCCGGCTTAAAAGTCCTGCTCTCTCCGCGGCCCTCGCAAAGAGCGAGGGGGTAAGCGCGCCGTTTTCCAGGGGCAGCCCTGCCAGCAATGCCTCAATCGTGGCATGTATGCCATGGAAGGTCAAAAGGACAGAGAGCGAGGCAGCTAACGGGCCGCCCCGCATGGTATCCACCCTTACGGCTCTCTGCTTTTCCGTGACAGGGGCAGATCCATTTTCATTATGGACTTTTGTGTCGGCGCAGTCCTGCATAAGTCCTCCGAGTCACCGTGTCAGATAACCTTGTCTTTGGTGATCTCCAGGCTGATTTCCTGAGGTGACGGCAGACTCTCTCCGAAGATATCAAAGTATTTCAGAAGCTGTCCTGAGGCTGCAAGGTATCTGGCCTTGGCTATGGTCAGATTGGACTCCGCGTTTGCATAGGCCCTGTTCGCCTGAAAATATTCATTCTCAGCGTCCAGCAGGTCCAGAAGACTTCTTCTTCCGGCCTCAAACTGTTTGCCGTATGCAGCTCTTGTGTAATCTGCATACTTTCTGTGCTGGTCAAGGCTGTTAAGCTGTTCGCTCAGGGTCCGAATGTCGTTGAAAGAGACGAGCGCGATCTGTATTACATCACGTTCGGCTCTGTTTTTGTTTTCCTCAGATTCTTTGAGCAATTCTTCGTGCCTTTCGATATCGGCCTTGTCAGAGCCGCCGTTATAAAGGTTGTATCTGAATATCAGCTCAACGACTCCTTTGTCTCTGCGCCCCTCCACGCCGTCGACGTCATTTTCGAAATTGCTGCTTGCCCTGAAGAGGAGGCTCGGGCACATCTTGGATTTCTGTTCGTAGACGGCATAGGACATGGATCTGACCTGTTCTTTGTGTGAAGAGATCTGAGGGTTGTCGGCCAGTATCTTCTCCATTGAAGGGTCGATCTCCTGCGGCAGCTCGAAATCGATGGAGCTCTTAACCAATTCTTCCTCCGGTGTCTCGCCCACGATCCTTACGTACTGGGTCGTAGTGTCGTGCAGGTTGGACTCTTCGGTCATTAGATTTACGCGCGCAAGGGCAAGGCGTCCTCGGGCCGTTTCAAGGTTGACCTGGCTGTCGACCCCTGCCGTTGTCCTCTCCTGAACTTTGTTCTTGATCTCTTCGTGCCTTGCTAAATTTTCGCTGGCCATATCCACAAGGATCCTGTACCTTATCATGTCCTCGTGGCTCCTCAGCGCTGAGAGAGCGATCTGTTCCATTGATGAAATAAGGTCGAAGTAACGCATTTTTTGAGCGTGGCTGAATTTTTTTACTTTACTTGAGGTATAGTTCCCGTCAAAGATCATCTGGGTAAGGCTTAAGGTCACGCCGTCGCTAGTATAGTTCTGGAAATCGCGCCCCTCATAGCCCCTGCCGTCAAGATTTTCACGGCCGATGCCCGCCGTCAGGTCCAACCTTGGCCTGAATCCTCCCCTCGCCGAGTCGAATTCTCTTTCTGAAGCCCTTAGAGAGTGCCACTTTGCCCGTATCTCCGGGTTTGTAGAGAGGGCTCTAAGCAGCGAATCGGCCGCTGAGACCTCACTCGCCCCTGCCTGTACGCATCCCATAACCAGCAAAAGAAGAGACAAAAAAAGATATTGACATAAAGGAAGTTTAAGATTCTTTTTCAATAATATACGCACTTTGATATACCTCCTAAACCTTTCTGCATGGACAGGTCCATTAACTTAAAATTTGTTTTGAAATTATCTATAATTTTTAATTGAATTATATTGACAAAGAACAACATTTACATTGCATTCTAGACCTCAAAATCAGAGTTGGTTTTGATTGTTAAGCGCCTAAAACAAGCCATGAAACATCAAAACACAACCCGCCCATGATAAATGGTACATACAGGCGTGTCAATACGTATTTATAACAATTATTATTTATCCGACCAACCGGACATCGCATGAAGTTAACGACAAGCTTGAAACTAATCCCTACTTTGCACCAGCCGATAATTTCCGGTCAATTTGCAATGTAATGACATTTACATGGGTATATTACCACAAAGATCAGGATGTGTGTTCCATTGGCGGAGCGATGGTAAGGGCGGGCAAGCCATAGGCAGTTGGCGGGCGGTTGGCAAACATTGGAGGTAGGCAAGCGTGTGCAGTCGTGATAGGCTGGTGAAGTACGGGGAAGTGCGGCATGGTGATGCCGCGCGAAGTGGCGATTTCATCGCCGCGAAGCAGTCGGAAAGCGGTTATGAAGAACCAAGGACCAACTGATTTCCAATCGATTCCCTGCTGACTCCCGCCGGATTGGATGTTTTTTCGGCAGATATCTGCGTCATCATCCCCGTACGCCTTTCTCATTTCCGTCATCCCCGTACGCCTTTCCCCTTGTCGGCATAAAAATTCCCGAGGTCTTAAACCTCGGGAACCGTTGCTATCAGTGGAGCCGCCTCCCGGACTCGGACCGGGGACCCCATCCTTACCATGGATGTGCTCTACCTGCTGAGCTAAGGCGGCAACCAATAATGCGGTAAGGGCATTTTGGGCAAAAGAATGGTGGTAGGAGCTGGATTTGAACCAGCGTAGGCTCTCGCCGACAGATTTACAGTCTGTTGCCTTTGACCACTCGGCCATCCTACCACTAACAGCGAACCGCTTAACGATGCGGTATTCACGGAAAGACATTCTACCTTATATACACGGTTTGTCAAGACAGCTGTATTTAACTGTATTTAACTTATGATAATTTCACCCTGTAATTTATCACATGAAAATTTCACCCCCCCTGACTTGGGAGGACAAGATTGTGGTAACTTGGAGTGATGATGTACACAATGACAGATAAGGAGATCCGCAGGCACCACGTTATCAATTGCGCTATTGAGGGGAAAAATACTGTTAAAGATGCGGCAAAGTTACTTAATCTTTCAGAGCGACGCATCAAACAACTTAAGAAGGAGGTCAGGAAAGCAGGAGTCGAGGCTGTTATACACGGCAATAAACAACACAGGCCAATTCATAGTTTAAGTGCCGTAATCAAAGACAGGATCATCTCTTTAAAAACTTCTTATGCCTACGAACTATGTAATTTCGCCCATTTCCAAGAACTGCTGGAGGAAAACGAAGGCATTGTTATTTCCTACTCAGCTTTACACTCACTGCTTACAAAAGCCGGGATAAAAAGCCCCAAGAAACACAGAAAACATAAGAAGCACTTGCTCCGAGCGAGGAAGCCGGCTGAAGGAATGATGCTCCAGGCAGACGGAACACCGCATGACTGGTTTTGCAGCGGCAAAAAACAGTCTCTGCATGGGTTCATAGATGATGCCACAGGGACTATTACAGGGCTGTATATGTGTGAAGCCGAGTGTCTCTTTGGATATCTGGAAGTTACACGTCAGACGATCAAAAAACATGGAGTCCCATTGTCCCTTTACCCCGATAAGTACAGCGTATTCTTTCCTACACAAAAAAAAGAGTACTCTCTATCGATCGAAGATGAATTGGCAGGAATGGAAAAGGCTGTCACACAGTTCGGCCGCATAATGCGTGAGCTTGGCGTAGAGATGTTCCCGGCAAATACACCTCAGGCCAAAGGACGGATAGAGCGTCTTTGGGGAACACTCCAAAGCAGATTGGTCAGTGAATTCAGGATACGGGATATCCGGAATATTGAAGAGGCCAATAAATTTCTCCCGGGATATATAAAAAAATACAACGACCGTTTTGCCATCAAGCCTTCTTCTGATAAAAACGCTTTTCTGCCATTACCTGCAAAATTCAATCTGGACACACTTCTCTGCGTCAGGATACCAAGAGTTACCGATAATTCAGGAGTAATATCAATACACAACTGCCGTTTTGTAATAGCAGACAATAACGTGCCACCAAGGGCAAAAGTCACAATATTGCTCAGCAAAGAAAGTGGCATGAGGGCCGAATACAAGGGGAAATTATTTCCCGTCCGGTTGGTATTGCCACTGAAGTCTTCTTTGGAGCCTGAGGGGACATTGGCAAATGTGACGAAAAAACTCATGCAGGAGTATTTCTTTAAAAACGCAAAGGCTGCTTAAAAAAAGAGGGGGGTGAAATTTTCACAAGTTATTGACAGACAGCACTTGTCACTTGTTACTTGTCACTTGTCACTGCAAAAAGGCTCCTTTACCCGTTGCAGTACTGGATCTTAGGTGCGTTTCATTTTATCCGTCGGTGTAAAAAATATATCCGCACCGTCTGTTTTGCAACAATAAACGCCTCTTATGATAGAATATGCGCACGAGATGCCGAAAGGGAGGGCAATGATACAAACCCGCTCCTTCCGGTACACAAGAAAAAAACAAAATAGCAGCGTCTTTTGAGGGGGAATCCGGTGCAAGTCCGGAGCGGCCCCGCCACTGTTACCCGATCGGGAAGTCAGGCGACCTGAAAAAAGATGATGGATGTTATGCGCGGGCGTTGTTCATCCCCATTTGATCTTATTGAGGGAGCCCTGAGGCTCCCTGTTTTTTTGCAATAATGAGGAAAGAGGTATTCGATTGAAGAAGTCAAGACTGCTTTTGCCATTTATGATGCTTATGATGCTCTTGTCCTTCGGGTATGCGGAAGCATCCCCTAAGAGGATAATCTCCTTGACTCCTGTCGGAACCGAGATCCTCTTTGAGCTTGGCCAGGGAGACAACATCATAGGAGTGACGGATTTCTGTGATTATCCCGCCGAAGCTGCTAAAAAGCCGAAGATGGGCGATTTCGCAGCGGTCAACTTTGAGGCTGTCATGTCCATGAAGACCGACCTGCTCCTGCTCCAGGACATGCACATGCAGTTCACCCCTCAGCTGGACAAGCTCAGGATCCCCTATCTCGTAATGAAGCAGAACTCGATCGACGAGATCTGCGACTCCATCATCAGGCTTGGGAAGGTATGTTCAGCTCAGAGCAAGGCGGCGAAGCTCGTTTCAAATATACGTGCCGACGTTGATTTGGTCACCTCGAAAGTAAAGGGGCTCAAGCGGCCCAAGGTCATCCTCTGTGTTTCGAGAGAGCTCTCCGAATACCAGATAAACAGCTTTTATGTCGCCAGCAACAACAATTTCTACGGGGAGATGATCTCGCTTGCGGGAGGAGAGAATGCCGTCAGCGAGAAAAAAACGGCATATCCCCAGGTCTCCCTTGAAGGACTAATGAAGATCAATCCCAGCGTGATAATCGATCTTGTCGGAGACAAGACGTTTTACCATTCGAAGGATAATATCGATGTAAATACCATATTCAACGATAAATACCTCAGGAGCCAGTGGGAGAGAAGCGCCAAGGTCGAAGCCGTCAAAAAGGGCCGTATATATATTATGCAGGGCACCGTCTATCTCAGGCCGGGCGCAAGATCGGGAAAGATCCTCAAAGCATTCGCGAAGGCGATACACCCGGAGGTCAAGTGGTGAGCACTCAGAAGTTTCTTGACATAGAGGGGCTTTCGCTTGATCTTGGGGGTGTTCGGATACTTGAGGACATCTCCTTCTCGCTTGAAAAGGGGAGATATCTTGGCATCATAGGCCCAAATGGGGCGGGCAAGAGCTCACTGCTCAAATGCATCGGCAGGCTCCACAAGAACTTTACGGGCCGGGTCTCACTTGAAGGTGTTTCCCTCTCTTCAATGTCCGAACGAGCGCTTGCAAGAAGGATAGCATGGGTCCATCAGACCGGTTCCGACTCGCTCCCCTTCACTGTAAGGGAGTTTGCCCTTATGTCCCGTTATCCCTGGCAGAAGGCCATCGGAGGCGAGACCGTGGAGGACAGGTCGATCATCGACAGATCGCTGGAAACGGCCGATGTTGCCGACATCGCAGACAGGCAGCTGAACAGCCTGAGCGGAGGCGAGCGGCAGAAGGCCCTTATAGCGGCAGCACTGGCCCAGAGCACAGACATCCTCTTCCTCGATGAACCGACCAGCTTCCTCGATTACAGGCATCAGGTAGAGACGCTGGAACTCATAGAGCGGGTCAACAGGGAACAGGGAATGACTGTGCTTCTCGTGACGCATGACATCAACCTTGCCCTTCACGGTGCGGATGAGGTGCTGGCGATCAAAAAAGGCAGGATGGTGTGGAAGGGAGAAAGCTCTGAACTTCTTGAAGAGGGGCTCCTCCCGGAAATATTCGACACCGGCTTCAAGAGCTTCACTTCGGAGGGACAGATCATGCCCTATGTTGCTCCCGGGGGTCTTGTAAGATGAGGCGCCTTGCCCTGCCCTTCCTCTTCATATTTTCTCTTGCGGTCGTTGCCGTCGCGCCCTTTATAGGTATGCAGAATATCGGCATATCGGACCTCTTGGGAGGCGCGGATGAAAACATCATCCGGATAATGTGGGACCTGAGGGTGCCGCGCGTCCTTCTCGGATGGATAACGGGCTCCACCCTGGCGCTCTGCGGACTGATCTTCCAGGCCCTCTTCAGGAATCCTCTTGCCTCGCCTGATATGCTGGGCGTCTCGACGGGGGCCGCCTTCGGAGCGGTAGTCTACATCCGTACGGGCATAGTCTTCTCCCTCTTCGGAGCGGTATCGGGGCTCTCTCTGGCGGCATTCGCCGGCGCCCTTGCTGCGACCTTTGCAATATACGCGGCAGGCAACCTCAGGCGGGGCGGTATGTCGGAGGCTACACTGCTCCTTGCAGGAGTTGCAATGAGCTTCCTTTTCGGGAGCCTGAACATGATAATACAGTTCACGGGGGGCTACATTGACACATTCAGGATGATGAGATGGTCTATGGGAGGCATCCAGGCAGTCGGGTTCGGCCCCGTGCTGGCAACTCTGCCTGCCCTTGCCGTAATTTTTGCAGTCGCATTTGTAACGGCACCTGAGCTCAATCTCTTCGTCTGCGGAGAGGACATTGCGGCAAGCAGGGGCGTCTCGGTCGTCAGGTTAAGGAGGCTCCTTTTCTTCTCGGTTTCTATCGTGATAGGAATAAACGTCGCGACCTGCGGACCGATCGGATTTGTCGGGCTGCTGGGGCCGCACATTTGCAGGAAGTTCGTTGGGACGGACCACAGGAAGCTTGCTCTGGCATCGCTCTTCTTCGGCGGAGCCTTTCTGGTGCTCTGCGACACGGCGGCGCGCATCCTGTGGTCACCTGCCGAAGTTCCCGTGGGAGTCCTCACTTCGTTCATAGGATCGATATTCTTCCTCTGGCTGCTGGTCAGGGGAAGGCGGTAAGTTGCGGTAAAAAGAGAGGAGAGACAGCAGTTGCTTGAATACATGAGAGCAGGCGGAATATTGATGTGGCTGATAGCCGGCCTATCTGTAATTGCGTTTGCAGTAGTGGTCGAGAGGCTCTTATTTTTCAGAAGCGCATCCACCAACCCCGAGGCGCTGGAAGAAGAGTTCGGCAGGGCAGTTTCGGAAAATGACATTGACGCTGCCAGAAAGGTGGTCAGGTCCTCGCAGAGCTCCCTTCACAGGCTGTTTTTTGCGGCCTTCGCCCACTGGGGAGTCGGAAGGGAGGACATGAAACTACTGGTCGAACAGCAGGTCCGCCGTGAGGTCTACAGGTGGGAGAAGCACCTATTTATCCTGGAGATAATAGGAAAGACAGCTCCGCTCCTGGGGCTTCTCGGAACAGTGCTCGGGATGGTGGAGATGTTCCAGTCACTTCACCTCGGAGGTCAGATAAACGCTGCCACGGTAACCGGAGGGATATGGAAGGCGCTCTTTACCACAGTCGCCGGCCTGACGGTGGCGATACCGGTAATATTCGCTCACGGACTCCTCCTCTCCCGCATAGACAGCGAAGAAGAGACCCTCAACAGGGGAGCCGACTATCTGATCAGGGAACACTTCACAAGTCACGGTGGGGAAAGTGCGAAGGCGTAAATCGAGGCGCTTTGCCGACATAGATATTACGCCTCTTATAGACGTACTGTTTATGCTGATAATCTTTTTCGTCCTGACTGCGACATTCATTCAGGGCAAACTGGATATAGATCTGCCCTCGGGGAAGGGAGAAACACCTGATGTCAAAAGCACCCTGACCCTGACCGTGGAAAGGGACGGGACGATCTTCTGGGAGGGAGTCCGGATCTCAGAGGGGGAACTTCCCGAACTTGCCAGAGGTGCCCGCAATAGGGAGATACTGATAGCGGGGGATAAAAACGCCCCCTACGGCAGGATCGCGGAAGTGCTCTCGATACTCAGGAAAGAGGGCATAACATCTGCAGGCCTGCTGACGGAGTCGGGAAACTGAGGATGAGAGAAGCCGGAGGAAAGTCTTTCTGGGGGATAGCGCTGGCGTTGAGCTTAGCGGCACATGCAGCGTTTATGCTGTTTATACCCGATTTTGCCCCGAAAACTGAGATCCGGCCTATAATGAGAGTCCGCCTTGCAATGGCCGAAAAAAAGAGCACTCCAACTCCGGCCCCGGTCAAGAAAGAGGCTCCGTCCGAGAAAAAGGCTGTTATGAAAAAAGAGGCTGTCCCCAAAAAAGAACCTCAAAAAAAGGCGGAGCCTGCAAAGTCAGCAAAAACTCCGTCTGAAAAATCCCCTGTACAGGAAGTTCAGGCAAGGGCAGATACATCAGACAGTGTTGCGGGAACCCAAGTAAACGCAGGTATTAATGCAGCCCACACAGATCCCCCCCAAACGACACCTCCACAGGTACAGCCGGAAAGGGTAGTAGAAATAGATTCCCTTGAGGTCGTCAAAAAAGTCCTGCCGGATTACTCATCCTTCTCGAGAAAGCGCAAAGAAGAAGGAACTGTAAAAATAATAGTAACTGTGACTGAAGGCAGAGTAGTGAGCACAGAGGTCGAGAGTTCAAGCGGATACCTAAGGCTTGACGAAAGCGCCCTCCGCGCAGTAAAGCAGTGGCTCTTCAAGAACAGCGGAACAGTAAGGGTGAGAGTGCCTGTGGTGTTTAGGCTTAAATAGATGGCAAAAGCAGGACGCAGTCCTGCCGGCAAACGAAAGACTGGCAATGGGCAAGCCGTTGGCAAGCAGTTGCCAGAATTTGAAACTTTAGCCCTTTATCGTCGTTCCCGAATGTTTTCATCGGGAATCCAGTGTCCTTGGATTTCGACTATTGCCAGCTTTTTAGGACCTAAGCCTCAAGCCACTGGACTCCCGTTTAGGGCCGCCCGGGAGAGACGATCTTTAAGAATATTTGCTTCAGATTGAATTCTCCGCTTGACGTAGTCAAGCAAATTATCCGCGACGTTTTTTGTCGCAAATTCCCCGTGGCGTATGCGCCACAAATTCGCCCGCTCTCTACAATGTAGTGCTATAATCATCCCAATATGAAACTGATTCTCAGTTTTAGAATGGGGTAATGCTTATGTCTGCCGTGCGTTACAACACAAACCAGCGGAAACTTATCCTTGCGGTGATAGAGAGAAACAGAGGCAGGCATATTACTGCTGAGGAGGTGCACCTGGAACTTATCCGCGCAGGCAGCCCGGTCGGAAAGGCCACTGTTTACAGGCATTTTGAGAGGCTCGAGAAGGAGGGACTGCTGATCAGGTATGCTCCCGTTGAAGGGGCGGGCGCGTGCTGGGAATACGCGGGAGAACCCGGCGAGGTGCCTGCGCATTACCACATGAAGTGTGAATCATGCGGGAAACTCTTCTGCCTGGACTGCACATTTCTTGACACCATCTCAAACCACTTCAGCGAACACCACAAATTTGACCTGAACAGGTTCAGGACAGTCTTTTACGGCATATGTTCGGAATGCAGGGGGAAGGATAAGGATGAAAATTAGCAGATCCCTTATGCTGACGGCCCTTGCTCTATCGTCAGCGGTTTTGGCTTTTCTCTGCTCAGCATATCCTGCCCTTTGTGCGGAGAGAGAAAAGCTGAAGATAATCGCCACTATCTTCCCCCAGTATGATTTCACCAGGCAGATCGCGGGAAATAGGGCGGATGTGCAGCTTTTGCTTCCGCCGGGTGCAGAGAGCCACACTTACGAGCCATCGCCATCTGACATAATAAGGATAAGCAAGGCGGATATGTTCATTTATACGGGTCGTCAAATGGAGCATTGGGCAGATAGGGTCATCTCTTCCATAAAGGGAGGAAAGATCATAACGGTCGATGTCTCAAAGGGCATAAAGCTTATACGGCACGAAGATGAAGAGCATGAGGCAGAAAACGACCACCATCTCCTGGATCCTCATATATGGACTGACCCAAACAACGCCCTGGTGATGGCTGACAATATCCTCTCCGCGCTTTGCGCCGCAAGCCCCGAAGACGCGGCATACTTCAGGAAAAACGCAAAGAAATTCAAAGAAGAACTGAAAAAACTGGACAAGGGGTTCCGTGAGGCCGTCTCTTCTGGAAGCAGGAAGAAGATCGTCTTTGGCGGCAGGAACGCTTTCGTCTATTTTCTCCGTCGCTACGAATTAGAATCCATTTCCGTCACAGACTTCTGCTCGACACAGGCCGACCCCGGCGTGAAAAGGATCGCCGAGATCATCAGGACTGTGAGGAAGGAGAAGATTCCGGTCGTCTATTATGGGGAGATGGTGCCGCCAAAGACTGCAAAAACCATAAGCGAGGAGACAGGCACCCGCCTGCTCCCGCTGAATTCCTGCCACAACCTCTCGGCAGAGGATCTGAGAAAGGGAAAGACCTACCTTTCGATCATGAGGGAGAACCTTTCCAACATTAAAGAAGGGCTGAAATGAGTATCCTCAAAGCGGAAAAGATATCAGTCGAATATGAGGGTACTGCCGTCCTCAAAGACCTCTCCTTCCGCATCGAAAAAGGAGAGTTCCTTGCCGTCGTCGGGGAGAACGGTTCCGGCAAGAGTACCCTGATAAAGGCGATACTCGGACTTGTTGGCCTTTCATCGGGGTCGATAAGGCTTGATGGCGGCATCAAAAGTGGCGGCATAGGCTATCTTCCCCAACAGAGGGAGGTCCAAAAAGATTTCCCTGCCGCAGTGTATGAAGTGGTCCTATCCGGCTGCCTCGCTTCACGGAGGATCGTCACATTCTATTCGCCTGACGACAAGAGGCTCGCGCTGAGGAACATGGAACTCCTTGAAATAGCCGATCTGAGGAAGCGCTCATTCCGCGACCTCTCGGGAGGCCAGCAGCAGCGCGTACTTCTGGCGCGGGCGCTTTGCTCCGCAAAGGCGATGCTGATCCTGGATGAACCCACTGCGGGGCTTGATCCGTTGATCAGTTCCGAGTTCTACGGTCTGCTCGGAAGACTCAACAGGGAAAACGGAATGACCATAATAATGGTCTCTCATGACATCGAAGCAGCGAAGGAAAACGCAGGCAGGATACTCCACGTTGGGACAGGTCCATGCTTCTTCGGTTCTGTCAGGGAATATCTTAGGTCAGATACCGGAAAGAGGTTCTCGAACGGAAATGCCGGACATTCTGCGTGAGCTCTTCTCCTACGATTTCATACTGAGGGCGGTCGCGGTGGGCATAATGGTATCCCTCTGCGCTTCTCTCCTCGGAGTCAGCCTTGTCCTTAAGCGCTATTCGATGATCGGGGACGGCCTTGGACACGTGGCTTTCGGAGCCCTTTGCGTCGCTGTGGCTTTCAACATGGCTCCGCTCCTTGTCTCCGTCCCTGTCGTTGTGACGGCTGCAGCTCTACTGCTGAGGATCAGGGGCAATGTCAGGATCAAGGGAGATGCCGCCATTGCTGTCATATCCAGCTCCTCCCTCGCTGTAGGGATAATCGTGACATCCCTTACACAGGGGATGAATATTGACATCTACAACTACATGTTTGGCAGCATACTCGCGATGAGCGACCGGGACGTTTACCTCGGAATGGCCCTCTCCGCAGCTGTGCTCCTTCTCTTCGTCCTTCTTTACAATGTCATATTTGCAGTGACCTTCGACGAGGATTTCGCGAGGGCGGCAGGGGTCAACGTCAGTTTTTACAATACCCTCATAGCTATCCTCACAGCAGTCACCATAGTTGTTGGCATGCGGATAATGGGGTCCCTCCTCATATCCAGCCTTATCGTCTTCCCGTCGCTCACCGCGATGAGGCTCTTCTCGAGCTTCAGGGGCGTGGTGATCTGCTCGGGGATAGTCTCGACAATATGTTTCTTTCTTGGTATCGTCATCTCATATTCACTCGACATCCCTGTGGGAGCGAGCATAGTTGTACTGAACTTCGCTGCATTCACGCTCTTTTTTGCCGCGGGAAGCCTCAGAAAGTATTTTTAGACTGAAGAATGGTGGATATTGATGATAAGAAGAGCTCTTGAGGGCAACGGTTTGCGCCTGGGCGGAACATCATGGGTGATCCCCGGGACCTTTGCCGACAATCTTCGCTACCTCTCAAATGAAGTCAGCGATATGGAAATCGTCCTATTCGATACCCCGGAACACTCCAACATGCCTGCAAAGGATGAAGTCCGCGCCCTGAAGGACCTCTGCGGCGAGCTGGGAATGTCCTGCACGGTGCATTTCCCTGCCGACATATGCGTATATGCCCCGACTGAAGTGTTGAGAGAAAGGGAAGAGAAGTGCCTCAGGACCCTGGATCTTTTTGAGGATCTCGATCCATTTGCGTGGATACTGCACATAGTTGGTGAGAAGAGGGGCGATCCGCCAAGCCCCGATATAGACGCCTGGATCGAAAAAAGCCTGATTTCGGCAGAAAAGATCGCTTCTGCTGCAGACGACAGGAGAAAGATATGCATGGAAACGCTGGGCTTCGATCCGCGCTATATCGAGCACCTCGCAGATTCCGCGGGGACTTCGATATGCCTTGATGTCGGACATCTGATAAAATGCGGGCGTCCCGTACATGAGACGACGCTAAGGTCAGCAGCTGCCGTAAAGGTAATCCATGTCCACGGAGTGATGCCGGACGGTACCGATCACAGGGACCTCTCATACATGGATCCCGAGCTTTTCAGATCGGTAAGCGGAATGATGTCAGGGGGAGAAGATAGGGTAATGACCCTGGAAGTGTTCGAAGGAGACTATGACCGGTCTCTCAGCGTTTTGAAAAAGATGCGGGCCTGAAAACGGTATTCCCGCCACTGCTTCTTTAGGGTAAAAGAGAGCTTCGTGGGACGGTGAAATCCCACGAAGCGGAGGAAGGAGAGTATCTTAATTGCGTGCGGAACTGTAAGGAGGTGCAGTCCCGCACCCGGCAAGTTATTTTGAATGGCCTGCCTTTGCCGCGCCGCAGCCTGCACATCCGCCGCCGCACCCTGACCCGCAGCCGCATTTTCCTGAAATGCTGTTTTTGATGATCCTGTAGAGCGAGAGCCCCATAGCAATTATTACCAAAGATCCCAATATCGCTGTTGTCATTCCGCTCAAGTCCTTTCCTTCAAATATTATGCCGCCGACCTGGTAAATCAGCATTGAGAGCAGGTAGGCAAGTCCTGTCTGCCAGGCGATCGCAAACAATGTCCACTTCCATGAACGCATCTCGCTTCTTATCGCCCCGAGCGCCGCGAAGCACGGGGGGGCAAGAAGGGTGAAGACCATGAAAGCGTAGGCACTCACGGGGGTGAATATCCGGGATATTTGTGAGACAAGCACCGGATCGTCTTCGAGAACTTCACCGACCCCCAGCAGGACGCCGTAAGTCGATACTACCGCCTCTTTTGCAAGGAAGCCCGTAACAACAGCCACTGACGACTGCCAGTTGCCGAACCCTAGAGGCCTGAATACGGGCGACATAAAGCTGCCTATGGATGCCAGTATGCTTTCGTCAGGCTCCACCATCTGCAGTGACCAGCTGAATGCCTGGAGGAACCAGATCAGTCCCGCCGCAAAGAATATTATTGTCCCTGCTTTTACTATGAATGCCCTGGCCCGCTCCCACATGTGGATGAACACACCTTTCGGCTTCGGCATCCGGTAGGATGGAAGTTCCATTACGAAGGGCGCCGGTTCTCCGCCGAAGAGATCCGTCTTCTTCAGGAGTACCCCTGAAACTATGACCATGCTGATCCCTATCATGTACATCGAAGGTGCCACCCACGAACTTTCCGGGAAAAAGGAGGCGGCAAAGAGTGCGAAAACAGGCAGCTTTGCGCCGCATGGCACGAAGGGTGTGAGCATTATAGTCAGCCTCCGGTCCGATTCGTTCTCAATGGTCCTTGAAGCCATGATGCCCGGGACCGAACAGCCGGTCCCCACAAGCATGGGAATAAAGGATTTTCCAGAGAGGCCGAACTGGCGGAATATCCTGTCCATAATGAAGGCTACCCTGGCCATGTACCCGCAGTCCTCCAGCAAGGATATGAAGAGGAACAGGATCATCAGCTGCGGAACGAATCCAAGAACTGCTCCGACTCCGCCGATGATGCCGTCTGTCACCAGCGCATGCAGCCACTCTGCGGCATTTCCGGAAATAAGCATGGCAGATACACTCTCGGAGATCCCTCCGAAAAGTTCCTCTGTCCACCCGATGGTCATATCCCCAAGAGTCTGTATCGAAACATAATAGATGCCCCACATTATCATGAAAAAAATGGGGAGACCCAGAAGCCTGTTGGTAAGCACCATGTCTATCCTGTCGGATATGGAAAGCGACCCCGTTCCCCTTTTAATAAGGGTTCCTTCGAGGATGCAGTCTATGTACCTGTAGCGTTCGTTGGCTATGATGCTCTCGGAGTCGTCGTCAAGTTTTTCCTCGCAGAGACCTATCAGCCTGTCGATCCGTTCAATGTCCTCTTCGCAGAGTGGAAGCCTGCCGCGGAGTATGGGGTCCCTGCTGAAGAGGTTGACCGAGAGCCACCTTTCCGGCATCCCTTCAGTATGCCTTGACGCCCTCTCTCTTATAAGTTCAAGCGTATCCTCTGCATCGCTGCCGAAAAGGGGGCGTTTTACCGGTCTCTCCTTCAGGGTGGCCACTTCGAGGATGCTTTTGACGAGTTCCCCGATGCCGGTGCCCTCGGATGCCGATGTCTTTACTACCCTGCATCCCAGACGTTCCGAAAGTTTGACTTCATCGATCATTATCCCGGCCTTTTCTGCTGCGTCCGTCATATTAAGTGCGACTATTACGGGTATCTCCATCTCCAGAAGCTCCGTTGTCAGGTAGAGGCTTCTCTCGATATTTGTAGAATCAACGATGTTTATTACTGCGTCGGGCCTTCCGTTTGTCAGGAATTCCCGTGTGATCCGCTCCTCAAGGGTGTACGGAGAGAGCGAATAAACTCCGGGGAGGTCGACCAGAAGAGCATCCTCGTGTCCCCTGACCGCACCTTCTTTTTTTTCTACCGTCACACCCGGCCAGTTGCCTACATATTGGGTGCTTCCTGTTACAGCGTTGAACATAGTAGTCTTTCCGCTGTTCGGGTTTCCTATAAGTGCTATTTTGAGTCCCATAAGCCGACCTCCGTTAGTTAGCATTAGCTAACTGGTATGTTTTAAAAAAATGGGGTCCTTGCCCCCGTCACTGACTGTAAATTACCGACTGTTTCTATTCGACCTCAATGATCTCCGCGTCGGCCTTTCTGAGCGAGAGCTCGTATCCTCTGACTGTGATCTCAACGGGGTCACCGAGCGGAGCTACCTTTCTGACAATAAGTTCCGTCCCCTTTGTTATGCCCATATCCATTATCCTTCTCTTAAGCGGTCCCGTGCCGTTTATGCCTTTCACTCTGACTCTCTCGCCGCAGCCGGTATCCCTGAGTACTTTCATATGGATCCCTCCGTTTTCTATATGTGTATCCGGTCAGCCAGTTTCCTGCTGATCGCGATCCTTGTTCCCCTGACCCCAAGTATGACGTTGTCGCCTGCAGAAGAGATCATTGTGACACAGCCTCCGGGTACAAGCCCCAGGCTCTCGAGGAAGCGTCTTGTATCATCTCGTCCGGTGATCCTTTTGACACAGCCTTGCATTCCGGGTGACAAGAAATTGACTGGCATACCGATCCCTCCAACATAGTAGTTAGCTATCGATAATTAGCCATTGCTAACCATAGTGAATTTTAACACTCCTTTGGAAAAAATGTCAACAGGCATTTATGAAAGATTTTTTTCCGGGATCTTCGACCTGCTTGACATTGCCCCGGACATGGGGTAAAACTTACTGACAAATGAATAGCGTCATGGAATTTCAGTCAAGGGAATCCGGTCAGATGCCGGAGCAGCCCCGCTACTGTGACCGGGACGAAACCGTAACAAGCCACTGTCTGAGGACGGGAAGGCACGGGAGTAGGATGAACGGGAGCCAGGAGACCTGCTGAAAGACCGAATTGTTGATCATCGCGTGGGCGAGAGGCGGCAAACCATATGTCTGCAGGAAGACCTGCCATACATTAAATGTTTGTCACAGAGGGGTCCCCGATATCAAGGGGATCCCTCTTTTTTGGGAGGAGTACTGGAGGAGTGAGGCATCAGGGAAGATTAGAGAGAAAACATCCGGTCATATAACCAGGCATAGTTTTTTAAAAAGGAGTGTTGAAAGTGTTCAGTAAGATCAGAAAGTACAGCCTTATACCCATGGTCGTGTTTATAATGGCATCTTCCTCTGCCGCTTTTGCCGAGACATCGGCAGAGGCCGTCAGCGGCGATAAGAAAGAAGAGGTGCAGGAGGTAGCCAGGGTCGAGGTCACCGGATCGCGCCTGGCTGAGGACATCACTGAGGTCCCTGCCCCCGCCTATGTTATCACCAAAGAGGAGATAGAGATGAGCGGTGCCAGGAGCACCCAGGAAGTCCTCGACAGAGTGCCCGGGGTCAACGGCCTCAGAAACAGCTCCGCATCAGCTCTTGACAAGAGCGTAGTGGTAAGGGGGCTTACCACAGAGGTCCTGCTTCTTGTTGACGGAATACCCTTCAGGACTTCGAGCTACGGCACAGGGGTGTCGATGGGTTCACCTTTTGACTTGAGGACAGTACCGCTTGAGTCCATAGAGAGGATAGAGGTCGTTAAGGGTGCGAGTTCAGCGGTCTATGGATCCAACGCTGCGGGCGGTGTAATAAACATAATTACTAAAAAAGGTATGGAGAAGTCCGGAGGGAGCATCCTGATCGAAGGCGGGAACCATGGATGGTTCAGGGGCTCTGTCAGGGGAACGGCAGTCCTGAGCGATGATCTCAAAGTTACAGTCGGATATACCAAAACCAGTGAAAACACAGAAATAAATATCAGAAAAAGACCCGACGGTACATATGACAGGGCCACGGACTACAGTGGAGATGACTTCATATTTGGAATAGAGAAGGGGAAGTGGGCTTTTTTCGGGGCATGGGGGGATTTCAACTCAGACTGGGAGAATACATATAACTATGATCTTTCCACTGTTTACAAAAACACACAGGAAAACAAGTACCGGCGTTTTGCAATTACATATGCTGATGAAGTGAACACCGGCAAAATATACTATAACGAAAATGAGAAGGATTATTCCTTTTATTCAGACCCTCTCTACGTAAGCAGTTACGATTACAGGGATAGTTCGATGGGCCTCATGTTCAACCGAAAGCAGGATATATTTGGCCTGACAGGGATCTGGGGCTTTGAATGGCGCAGGGAAGAGTCAGAGTATAAGGGACTTTCAAATTCTTATGGCTGGATAACGGAAGACACCCCTTACGACCTGAAAAGGGATGGATTCTCACCATACTTTGAGGTTTCGGTACCGATTGGAGAAATGGGGCTTGATATAGGACTCAGGTACGAACACTGGAACGTTGACGAGAGCGAGGATGTAAATGAACTGATCCCGAGACTTTCATTAAACTGGGAGAGCCCTTCCGGTAAGATATGGTATCTGACAGCGGGAAGGTTCTTCGCCATGCCCAGTTTTTACCAGATATTCATGCCTGACAGGAATTACGGCACACCAAACCCCGATCTAAAGCCCGAGAAGGGCTGGACCTACGATATTGGCGTAAAAGATGAAAAGGCCGCTAACCCATGGAGCTTCGGCATATTCTACATGGATATGGAGGACAGGATAAAATACGAATCAGATCCGGTCACATGGGTAGGGCAGTACGTTAACCTTGACCAGTACAGGGCCTGGGGCATAGAGGCGGAGATGAAGTTCAATTTCCACGAGAACTGGAGCTACACACAGGGTATCTCCTGGACCGATGCCGACGAGAAGACCGAGGGCTCCGATGAATGGACAAGATCCAACATGCCAAGGCTGGATCTGATGGGAAGCCTCAACTATGCGAAGGGCCCATGGGCTGCGGAACTGAACGCCCACTACTACGGCGACAGGAACATTGACGGAGGCGTTTACAAAGATGACGGGATCTTCCTGATGAACGCATCCGTCTCATGGAAAGAGGGAGGCCATAAGGTGGTACTCTCCTGCACAAACATCTTTGACAGGGAGTTCGTGCTTGACGATCAGGGGTATATCAACCCCGAACGCAAGTTCATCCTCTCCTGGCAGTATGAATTCTAGAGAACAGAAACAATAGGTCATCCGTTCCTCCCAGAGGACTCCCGGACTGCACACCGGGAGTCCTCAACTTTTTTCTTCCATCACTGTTTTGTGATATAGTTTGGAAGAAATGAGGAAAGGCGGGATAGTGATCCCATGATAATAGATTTCCATACGCACATATTTCCGGACGGATTCGCCGACCGCGCGATGTCAGTTTTGTCAGCCAATGGCAATGTCGGATACGCGGCCCCTGCGACCTTGAACGGACTTGTTGCATCAATGGATGAGCGCGGGGTCGACAGGTCTGTTGTCCTTAACGTCGTCACAAAGGAGAGCCAGCATGAGAATGTCCTTAGCTTCGCGAAGGAGACAGATTCGGAGAGGGTCATAGCCTTCGGTTCTGTACTCCCAAGTTCGGTATATGCACTTGAGTATGTCTGGAAGATCTCCGACGAAGGACTCAGAGGCATCAAGTTCCATCCTGCGCTCCAGCGGATATATGCCGATGACGAACAGTACTTTCCGATATATGACCTTGCCCGTGCGCTTAACCTGATCGCAGTCTTCCACGTAGGTTTCGATTACTCGTTCCCTGACGAAATGAATGCCTCGCCTGAATCGATGATGAAAATAGCAAGGAATTTCCCAGGACTCAGGATCGTTGCGGCCCACTTAGGCGGACTGAAGATGGCAGACGAAGTACTCGAGGCGGTGGCAGGACAGGCGGACATCTATATGGACACGGCTTACTGCGCCGAACCCTGGCTGGACAGGGGAATGATGAAGGAGATCATACGGAAGCACGGGGCGGATAAAATACTGTTCGGCAGCGACTACCCATGGCACATGCCTTCTCAGGAAATATCACTGATCAGATCGCTTGATATATCGGAAGAGGAGAAAGAGATGATACTCGGGGGAAACGCCGGACGGCTGCTGGGGATATGACCGGAGAGGCCGGCATGCAGCAGTTTATGCAGACCGCACATTTTGGATTGGAGGTGTATGATTTGATCCACGATGGACCGCTGATATCCCTTATGGAAAAGAGCTTTTCTTTCTGGGACAAGCTTAGTGACCTTGAAAAAGAAGCTCTCAAGGGCAATGTATCTGACATAAAATACGAAAAGGGGACCTGCCTCGGCGGAAGTGATGATTCCTGCGCAGGTGTCTTCCTGATAAGATCAGGGACGCTAAGGGTATATATGCTTTCCGAGGATGGCAAGGACCTGACGCTTTTCCGCCTGGAGTCAGGCGATGTCTGTATCCTTTCTGCCTCATGTGTCCTGAAGCTAGTCCGTTTTGAAGTATTAATCGAGGCTGAAACAGAGTGCAGGATACTTGTGATAAACGCGCAATTCTTTTCCGAACTTGCGGAGAGGAACGTATGGGTCGAGAATTTTTCTTACAAAGTGGCTGCCCTCCGTTTCTCGGATGTCATGGATGCCATACAGCGGATCTTCTTCCTGAGTATCGACAAGAGGCTGGCAAACTTTCTGCTGGAAGAGATGGAGATAAAGGGGACTGATGTTATATCTCTGACGCATGAACAGATCGCCAGGTATATTGGCAGCGCCAGAGAAGTTGTCTCAAGGACGCTTAAGTCCTTCTACGTGATGGGGGCGGTCGAACTTTCCAGAGGCGGGATAAAAATAATCGATAAAAAGCTGCTTCAGAGCATGAGCAGGTGACTTTTACAGTTTCTCTCCTTCCTTTATTTTGCAAATAATCTGGGTAGCGGTGCCCATAGGGCAATATACGCACCAGGACCTGGGTTTAAAGATAAGCATGCTCAAAAGGCCAAGTATGAGTGACGTGAGCATGAGGCTGTAAAAACCATAGGCAAACTGTACTGTCCAGAGCGGAATGCCTTCCCCGGCCCTGTTTGCCCACTCCCATGGCACATCGAAGGTCCAGAAGAGTCTTACCGCTTCATTCAGGCTCCCGCTTCCCGAAAATACAGTCCATGTCGCAAAGAGCATGTTGATGAACATGACCATAAAGAACAGGAGAAATCCATAACGAAACCATTTGCTTTTCAAAAATGCCGGGAGGTCCATGTTGAGGGAGATCTTTTTCCTCGAGCCGAGAAGCGTAAAGAGCTGTCCCCTCCCGCAGTAGCTGTTGCAGAAGGTCTTCTCCCTGCCGGACATTGACATCAGTATGGGAATGACAAAGCAGATCATGCCCAGCCATGCGAACATTATGTTGAAGAAGCCAAGTGAGAAGTAGAAGAGAGAGGAGATCCACATTTTGTCCTTCCAGCTCCTGCTCACGCTCATTCCAAAACCCCCATTGTTATTGCGGAGGGAGGGCAGATCCTTTCACATTTGGAGCATCCGATGCACTTATTCGGGTCCACATCAGCCCATATCCCCTTATATATGGAAATTGCGCTGATCGGGCATACGTTGACGCATGCGCCGCAGGCCACACAATCTTGGTGCAATACTCTTGCCTGTCTCCTTTTTTTGACTGATATCGCCATACGATCACATCCTATATCTGCTGTTCCCCTTTTTTATAACACGGAGAAGTCCTGTGGTCTGTGACCTGGTCACACGCGAACCGGAATAAAAAAAGAGGGTCATGAAATGATCCTCTCTGAACAGTTCAGGTAAATCTGTGGGGAATATTATTGTGTGCGAAGTTTATTATCTTTCGGAGAGGCCCCTGAGGAACCAGAAGATGGAGGATGCCGCAAGGGATGCCGTTCGGTGGTCCTGGTCCAACGGAGGGGAGACCTCCATTATGTCGAGGTACCGTATCTGCTGGCTTCTGCCTGCAAGGTAGGCTATCTTGTCCAGTTCGGGCGCCTTGAGTCCGCTCGGGTTGCTCGCTGATGCTCCCGGCGCCTCAGTGCTTCTGACGGCGTCTATGTCAAGGGAGAGTGCGACTGTACGACCTTTCTTGCTGACGATGCTGAGGGCCTGCAAAAAAGATTCCATCACCCGTTCCGAGACCTCTTTAAGGGTGAATACACTTCCTCCCTGCTTCTTTACCCAGTTGTAATAGTAGGGTGAGTTGTAAGGTTCCTGTATGGCGAATTCAACGAACGCGTTTCCCAACAGGGCTTTGTCCGGAAGCTGTGTAAGGGCCCTGTAGAAGGAAGTGCCGCTGTTTATGCCGTTCTCGTCCGTCCTGACGTCGAGGTGCGCGTCTACGTTTATCAGTCCCAGGGAGTCCTTTTTCAGTCCGGCGCCCTGCACCAGCCCTGCGACACCCGGATACGTGAGGTCGTGTCCCCCGCCTATTACCAGGGGGATCCCGCCCCTTGAGACTGCATCGGCCACAGCTTCCTGCAGGGCGAGGTGCACCTCTTCCAGGGTCAGCCCCTTTGTCGATATGTTCCCTGTATCTATGACCCTTATCCTGTCCAGGTCCATGTTGAATCCCGGAGTCAGTTTGTAAAGGCGCCGCCTGACGTCGTCGGGGCCTTTCGCTGCGCCGGGCCTGCCCTTGTTTGCCGTCACGCCCCTGTCTTCGGGGGCGCCTATGATGACCACATCGGAATCGCGAACGGCCGAGAGTTTGCCTCTGTGGATCAGTTCACCCAGCCGTCTGTCTTTTGGGTCGTTCCTGCTGTAAAAGAGGTCTCTGTCTGCCTTTTCGAGAATGTATACCATGTTTTTCCCTCCCCGACATGCGTCTGCATTGTATATTTTCAGATTCTATCCGTATGGAAGCTCCGTGCATAGTGCTTTTGGCTGATTGAAAAAAGTGTTGTAAAAAATCTCTGCTGTCCGGGTTACTGCAAATGAGTAAAGATGAAAAGCGTTTGGCAAGTTTGTCTTTTACTGTCTTTAAGTGCCGAAAATAGCAGACGGCAAACTTCTTTTGCCATCTGCTTTCCGTTGATATGATCAGGCCTCGTATACTGTGAAGCCGTTTTTGCCGCTCCTTTTAGTGGTGTAGAGAGCTTTATCTGCCTTTTCGTATAGTTCTCTGAAAGTCGTTCCGTCTGCGGGGAACCTGCTGCATCCGATGCTCATGGTTATATCGGGCAGGCTTTCCACAATGCAGGATGACCTTGCCGCGGCCTCTGCTATGTGCTCTGCTTTTTCCCTGATAACTGCAATGTCCTCAACGTGTCTTATGAAGACCATGAACTCATCACCGCCGATCCTCCCAACGATATCCATCTCCCTGAACGTTTTTTTAAGTTCGGCCGCGACTTCCTTTATCACTCTGTCGCCTGCCGCGTGTCCGAAATTGTCGTTTATCGATTTGAAGTTGTCGATGTCCATGATCAAGACCGCATGTGCGTCGGTATCGGTACTGTCGTCAAGTATCTTTGATATGAGTGTCTCCGTGGCTGCTTTGTTCAGTATGCCCGAAAGCTGGTCAACGTTTGATTTGTCCTCGTAATACTTGCTTTTCAATTTCTCATTGGACAGGACAACATTTAGAGTCTCTGCCATTTCGTTGAACGTAACGGCTATCTGTCCGAACTCATCGTCTCCCCTGTATTCGAACCTGGCTGATTGATCTCCTCTGCGATACCTCTCCATTGCGTCTGTCAGTTTAAGGAAAGGTCCTGAAAAATAGGAGGACAGGCGGGTGAAGATCATCGAGACCGCAATGATCACCGCGGCTGCGAAGATTGCGTTCCAAAGTATCATTTCGCGGAGGGGCGCCATTATCTCGTTCTCGTCTATCGAGAGGATCAGGCCCCATCCATTTTCTTCTATCCTTGAAAAATAGCCTATGTTATTTCCCCTTGATGTTTTGAACCTTACAAGCTCCGGCTTTTTCGGAGCTCCGTTTTCCCCTCCGGAAATATCTGAAGAACCTTCTGACAAGGGCTTTTCAAGGTAATTGCTTAAGGACTCTCCTCTGTAGAAATCAGGATCGCTCGTCGAGATTATCCTGTTGTTCCTGTCAACTACAGTTATAAGCCTTGTCTGGAATCTTTTGGTCAGCTCCGCCCTGTCCACCATTTTTTGGATAAAATCCGCAGAAAAGGAGAACCCAAGCGCTCCTCTGAAATTTCCATTATTGTAAAGGGGCATTATCATCGCGTAGAGGGGTACTTTGGTCATAAGCGGGATGTAGAAGGTGTCAGTCAGGTAATAGCCTTTTTTTTCTTTGGCCTTTTCGAGGGAGTTTTCCGGGAGGGGGTTTTTGCTGCCCATAAGCTGCTCGTTGCTGCTTGCTACAATGTATCCCTCTTTGTCCATCAGGGCGACTCCCATTACAAGTGCGGAAGCCCTTACTCTGGATTTGAAAACCTTAACGAGGTATTCCTTTGAATCCTTGTCCAGCTCCCGGAAATCTTTTCCTGATGCGAGTACTCTCTGCAGTGCCGGTCCTTCGAAAGTGGCGGCTATGTCTGTCCTGTTGGCATCAAGAATGTTGCTCAGTGAAGTCGATAATACGGCCGAAGTTGTCTGGAGGTTTCTGAGTACCAGATTTTTCTCGGTATTGTATGATCTGGTGATAAGGAAAACGGAGAGTATAAGGGGCGGTATTACAGAGCACAGTAGAAAGACAAGCCAAAACAGGCGCCGAAGTTTCAAAAAAACACCCTCTGTCGGTCGGTTATATGATCAGTGCCTCTGTTTCAACGATATTACCATATCTTTTTGAAAACCGCTTCAATTATTATTTAAATTAAAAAAGACCCCTTTTCCCGGAGGTAGAAGGGGCGCTGTTCTTCAAATAATATCGCTATTCCGCACTTACCTGCTCTTGCCCTGGTTTGCAACAGCGGCCTGGGCAGCTGCTATAGCGTCCTCATCGCCGAGGTAATAGTGCCTGATCGGTTTGAGCTCTTCGTCAAGTTCGTAGATGAGGGGGATGCCGGTGGGGATGTTGAGTTCCAGTATCTCTTTCTCCGATATTACGTCAAGGTACTTTACAAGTGCCCTGAGGCTGTTGCCGTGAGCCGCTATAACAAGTTTCTTGCCTGCCCTTATGTCCGGAGCGATGGTTTCTTTCCAGTACGGCACTACTCTTGCCACTGTGTCTTCAAGGCACTCTCCCTCAGGGAGCTCCTTTTCGGAAAGTCCGGCGTACCTGGGATCTTTCCCCGGGTACCTTTCATCGCTTTTATCGAGAAGGGGGGGGCGTGTGGCGTAGCTGCGCCTCCAGATCTTTACCTGTTCATCTCCGTACTTCGCGGCGGTCTCGGACTTGTTGAGCCCCTGGAGCCCTCCGTAGTGGCGTTCGTTAAGCTTCCATGAGTTCTCCACGGGGATCCACATGAGGTCCATTTCTTCAAGTACGCACCAGAGGGTCTTGATCGCTCTTTTTAGGACGGAGGTATAGGCCTTGTCGAAGACAAATCCCTTTTCCTTCAGTATTCTGCCCGCAGACTGTGCTTCCGTAAGTCCCTTTTCGGAAAGCGGCACGTCCGTCCATCCCGTAAACCTGTTCTCCCTGTTCCATTCGCTTTCCCCGTGCCTGAGCAAGACCACCTTGTACATTTCAGATGCCCCCTATTCAGATTTATCCTTGTTATTCTCTTCTCCGCCGACAGTTACGCTGTCTCCGTCGTTGAGAGTGCTTCCTCCGAAGATTATAACCCTCTCTCCCTCATTAAGTCCTCCTGTAATGTGTATCAGGGCCCCTTGCCTTACGCCGGTCGAAACTTCACGAAGCTTCGCGGTCCCATTTTCTTCAAGCAGGACATAGAACCCTTTTTCACTTTCGTGAAGGGCGTTCTCAGGTATCAAAACTGCGTTCGCTATTTCCCTCTCAATTATGGAAGCCTGGCCGAACATTCCCGGGCGGAGCCTTCCGCCCGTCTCCCTGTTGTCCAGCTCTATCTCGACGTTGCTCGTTCTTGTTGAGGGGTCTACATACTGGTCGATCCTCGTTACCTTACCGATGAACTCCTCAGCCGGCAATGCGTCAAACCTGAGGAAGACCGGCATTCCTGCTTTCACGGCGAAGATCTTGGATTCGGGAACTTTCAGCGTTGCCTTGAGCCTGCTGAGGTCGGCGATGTCAAGCAGGGGAGAGCTGGGCGATATCATCGCTCCCGTAGTGAGTGAGAAATCATCCAGCACTGTTCCGTCTATCGGGGCGACCATTATGTAATCCGCCTTTGCTGAGCTTACTCGCTCCAGCTCTGCGGCCGCCTGTTTCTCTTTGGCAAGTGCCGCATTGTAGGAAGCCCTTGCGCTTGTATAGGCGGTCTCTACGGAATCGTACTGCTGCTGCGTGCTGAAGCCCTCTTTGACAAGCCTTGCGTACCTGTCGAGGTTGGTCTTCGCGTTCATCATCTCAGCCCTTGCCCTCTCGGAATCTGCTTTCGCGGATGCCTCCTGTGCCCGGACCGAACCTATCAGGGCATCCTGCTGGTCGTGTTCAAGGGTGGCTATCGTCTGTCCCTTCTTCACGGTGTCACCCCGGAGCACATGGAGTTTTTCAAGCCTCCCCGTTACCCTCGGCAGGATCTTTACCCTGTCTACCGCGTCTATCGAAGTGTTCTGGATTATGCTCTCCCTGACGACCTTATCGGCTTTGACAGTCTGGACCTTGACCGCGGCAGGCTGAGATCCGTTGCTGTTCTGGGTTTTGGAAAATATTGCCTCCCTTCTGCTGTATATGCCAATAAAGGTCAGCAAAAGCACTGCCGCTCCGATTATCAGGAAAAGCCTCTTTCTTTCAGTGCCCTTTTTCTTAAAAAAGCCATTGTCGTTGTTGTTCGTCATGGTAGTCTTCTCTCCCCGGTCCATTGTATGACTGTCCCCTCTGTAACTTTCAGCGCAACTATCGCTATAAGGTGGTTGAACTGGGACCTGGCGTGATCCAGCCTTGCCGATGTGAGCGAAGTCTGTGCGTTCAGCAGGTCAAGCTGCGGAGTTACTCCTTCACGGAATCCCACCTCGGCGAGCCGCAGGGACTCCTTTGCCAGATCAAGGGCCTTTTCCGAAGCCTTAAGGTGGTGGAGGGTGCTTTCTGTCTCTGACCAGGCGATCTCCACCTCTGATTTTATGTCCAGTTCCTTCTGTTCAAGCGCAATTTTGTCCTGTTCAAGCACGGCGCCGGCCTTTATTGCGTTTCCCCTTGAGGTGTTCCTGTCGAAGATGGGCACAGTGACCGAGAGCTCGGCCCTCCAGGTGTCGTCCCCTCTATCTGTCTTCTGGTAGGGATCCAGATATCCTGCTGATGCGCCAAAGGTTATTTTAGGCCTGCTGCCGCTTTTTTCTATCAATATCTGGTTTTTCTGGTATTCCAGCTGTTCTTCAAGTTTCTTCAGGTCAGCCCTGTTGGCCTGAGCTCTTTCGAGGGAGAGCGGCCTGCCTCCTTCCGCTTCCGGGACGTTAAGTTCTCCCTTCACACCGACCCTTTTCTCGGGAGGGATGGCCATGTAATTCATAAGCGAGATATGGGCAGACTCATACAGCCCCTTTGCGGTGCTTAGGTTTGCCGTGTTCGTGGCGAGCTGCTGTCCTGCACGTATCACTTCAAGACTGTTGGCGAGCCCAAGCTCCCTCATCCTTCGGACCTCCCTGAGGTGCTGTTCGGATGTACTGACAGCTGACTCCTCGGCCTTTATCCTCTCACACTGCAGAAGCACGTTGTAGAACCTTGCGTAGAGTTCTCCCACAGCATTGTTCTCGCCGTCTGCTATTATCATCTCCGCCATGTTCTTTACCTGTTTTGACTGGTCTCTTATCGCGGAATTTTTGCCTCCGGAGTAGATCGTCTGCTCAAGCGTCACCCCGGCAGTTTTGTTGTCGTTTCTTTCTCCGTCATTAGTAGTACTCTCCTTCTGCCTGTCCAGGCCGGCGTTGGCGGTGATGCTCGGGAGGAGAGTCCCGTCGGCCTGTATCTTGAACGCGTATGCCTTTATTGTCTCCTGCCTGAGTAATCTAAGGCCTGAATTGTTCTTCAGGGTGAGTTCGACAGCCCCGTGTATGTCGATAAGCCCGTCATCAGCTCCGGCAGGCAGTGTCCGGCAGAGCAGCGCCAAAACCATTATCATTAGGATGGTTGCCTTTTTTTTCATAATTCTCTATGTCACTCCCCCTATTTGGAGTTAAGCGTCCTGGACTGTGCGGACCTGTTGAATCGCCTGTAGGCGCGGTATCTTTTTATTCCCGCCATCGCCCTGTCCTTTATGTCGTCGAGCATGAGATAGACGACAGGAATGACGATAAGAGTAAGCATGGTAGATGTAAAAAGGCCTCCGATGACCGCCACGGACATCGGCTGACGGGTCTCGCCGCCCTCGCTCAGCGCCAGCGCCACTGGCAGGGAGCCGAACATTGTCGAAACTGTGGTCATCAGTATGGCCCTCAGTCTCAGCGGCCCTGCCTGCAGAACAGCCTCCGTCTTCTCCACGCCTCTGGCCCTTAGCTGATTTATGAAGTCCACAAGCAGTATCGCGTTGTTGACCACGACGCCGACAAGAAGGATTATGCCCATGAAGCTCATCACGCTTATCCTGAGGCCTGCCAGTGCGAGCAGTCCGAAAGAGCCTGCAGTCATCAGCGGAAGGGAGAACATGACCGTGAAGGGATGGATAAAGGATTCAAACTGTATCGCCATGACCATGTATACCAGTATTATCGCGAAGACCAGAGCTATGGACATGTAGTAGAAGCTCTCTTTCATGTACTCTGAATCCCCGGCGGGGGTAATGGTGAACCTGCCGTCCTGAGGCGCAAACTTCCGGAATACTTCCTCCATTATGAGGATGCCTTCGCCCGGTGATATCCCTTCGACATTAGCCCCGATCTGGAGGGAGCGCTGCCTGTTGTACCTCTTTATGACGTTGGGCGACATGCCTACGGAACTGCTTACGAGGCCTTCTGCCCTTATTATCTGGCCGTCATTTGTCCTGACCAGAGTGTTTTTCAGTTTTTCGGGATCGTCCCTTCCTATCGCTTCAGCCCGGACTCTTATGTCATACCTGTATCCATCCTGGTTGAAAGAACCTGCCCTGTCTCCGCCGAACCATGTCATAAGTTCGTCGGAGAGGTCCCTTATGTTGATGTTCAGGTCATCCGCCAGAGCACGGTTCAGCGCAAGGTTTATCCTGGGCTTGTTCATCTGCAGGTCTGTCGTTATGTCGACAAGCCCTCTGGCGTTATCTGCCAGGTCTTTCTTTATCAGTTCCCCGATCTCTGCCAGGGATTCGCTTGTGGGTCCCTGGATCACGAGTGTGATGTCAGAACCTCCCCATGTTCCCATTTTGAAGTCCACATCCCTGAAGACGGAGAGTTTGTTTCGAAGCTGCCTCATGACTGTGCCTGCAGCCGGCCTGCTCCCCCTGTCTATCAGCTCCATATTTATGGATGCCTTGTAGACCTCCTCGCCTCCGCCGCTTCCCACTATACCGTAAGTATAAGCGACCCTCTCGTCCGCCTGTATGACGTCGACCATGTCTCTTACGACGCTTTCGGTCATCTCAAGGGATGAATCGGCAGGCAGTTCTATCTGCACCCTCAGCCGCCCCTGGTCCTCGCTTGGGAAAAATTCTGTTCCGAGTGTTGTTGCAAATCCTATGCCCAGCATGAAAAGCCCCAGACCCGCGATCAAAATGGTTTTACGGTGTGTTACGGCATATTTGAGCGACCCTGAGTATTTATCCTCAAGCCATAAGAATGGTTTTTCCAGCCTCTGCTGCAGGGGGCCGTCGATCTTCTTCCCCAGTATCCTGGAGCATAGATATGGTGTCAGAGTCAGGGATATGATGAGTGATATGCTTATCGTAGTAGCGACGGTAACTCCGAAGGAATTGAAAAATCGCCCCATTATCCCTCCCATGAAAGCAACGGGCACAAATACGGCAAGAGTCGTCGCAGCGCCCGCAATTACAGCGAAGGCTACTTCGCTACCGCCGTCCTGGGCCGCCCTGTAGGGGGTCTTGCCCATATCGCGGTGCCTGGTTATGTTTTCCATTACGACAGTTGTTGCGTCGACTACCATGCCGACAGCCAGGGAGAGCCCCATCATCGACATGTTGTTTATAGTGATGCCCATCCAGTAAAGCACAGAGAGGCTGCCGAGAAGACATACGGGTATCGTTATGACTGCGACTATCGTTGCCCTTATGGTTTTTAGGAAGATGAACATTATGATGGAGGTTAGGAGGACCGATGCTATGATGTCCCAGAAGACCCCGTTCATGGAGCGCATTATGAACTTGGCGTTGTCCTGCATCACCGCAAGGCTCGTCCCGGGAGGGGCAGTGCTGTTAAGTTCTTTTATCCTCTCGTTTACCAGCCGGGATAGAAGGACCTCGTTGGCGCCCTTCTGCTTGCGTATCTGCACCATGACAGTGGGCCTGCCCTCGTAAATTGCCCCGCTCCGCTTGTCCTCAAGGCCGTCTTCGATCCTCGCTATGTCCCTCAGCCTTATGACGGCGCCATTTCTTACCGCGACAGGCAGATACTCAAGCTCTGCCACGGATGAGTACTCTCCCTCAAGCCTTATCCCGTACTCCTTGGTCGGTGTCTCAATGCGCCCAGCCGGGAGCTCGACATGCTTCGTGTATATGGCGGATTTTATATCTTTTGTCGTAAGGTCGTAGGCTTCCAGGCTGTCGGTATTGATCCATATCCGTATCTCCCTGTCCCTGAAACCTGCAAGCTGGACGCCTCCGACGCCCTTGACGGTCTGGAGGCGTTCAGTCACGACCTTGTCAACATACCGGGCAAGGGTTTTCATGTCCGTCCTGCCGTCATTTTTGACGGCTACATTCATTATCGGCCTGTCGGCAGGATCGTATTTGTCGACCTGCGGGGTCTCAGCGTCATCCGGAAGTCTGCCTGCAGCCATGCTCACCTTTCCGCGTACGTCAGCCGCAGCGTCGTCGACGTCTCTGTCAAGGTCGAACTCTATGACTATCACGGAGCGCCCCTCGTAGCTGCTTGAACTCAGATTCTTTATGCCTTCTATCGTGTTTATCCTTGCTTCAAGCACGTCTGTTACATCATTGTCGATGATCGCTGGGCTTGCACCTTCCATTACCGTCCTGACTACGACTATGGGGAATTCCACGTTTGGCATCCGTTCAACGCCCATGTTCATGTATGAATAGGTGCCGAAGACTATCAGGGCTATGGTGCAGATGAGGACCGTTACAGGCCTGCGCAGTGACACTTCAATGATTTTCATTTATGGATTTCATCCTTATGTAAAGTTTTTACCGTACGGAGCATCGGTGCTGTTGCCCCCAAATATATGGTGCCTCACATCAGAGAACAATTATAGCTTATTATGTTGCCTGGATGATAACGTTTGATGCCTGATAAAAGGGCGCAGAAATCAAATTTCTGCGCCCGGCCCCGTCTTTCGGAGATCATTACCTGTTTCGGAGTTCTCATATTCAAGATTAAACGTCAAGATTGCGGACTTCGCGCCCGTAGGTCTCGATGAACTTCCTTCGCGGTTCCACGTTGTCTCCCATGAGGATGCCGAAAAGTTCGTCTGCCTCGACCGCATCCTGGACCTCCACCCTGTTGACTATGCGGTTCTCCGGGTTCATGGTGGTTTCCCACAGCTGTTCGGCGTTCATTTCACCAAGCCCCTTGTAACGCTGCACTTCGATCTTCTTGCCTGCCGCCGCGGCCTGGATATCCTTCATCTCCTTCTCCGAGAAGCAGTAGGTGACCTCCTTGCCGGCCTGTACTCTGTAAAGCGGCGGCTGCGCCACGTACAGATACCCCCTCTCTATTATCTGGGGCATGTACCTGAAGAATAGGGTGAGCAGCAGGGTGCGTATATGCGCGCCGTCTACGTCTGCGTCTGCCATTATGAATATTTTGTGGTAACGTAGCTTGTCTTCGTTGAAATCGTCTCCCACCCCGGCCCCCAGTGCGAGGATGATGTTCCTGATGGTCTCGCTTCCCAGGATCTTCTCCAGGCGCGCCTTTTCGACGTTGAGGATCTTTCCCCTCAGCGGCAGGATGGCCTGGAACTCGCGGTTCCTGCCCTGCTTGGCGCTGCCTCCGGCGCTGTCGCCCTCAACTATGTAGAGCTCGCAGTCGGCAGCGTTCCTGTTGGAGCAGTCAGCAAGCTTGCCCGGAAGGGTGAGGCCGTTCATCACAGATTTCCTTCTCACAAGGTCTTTGGCCTTCTTTGCGGCCTCCCTTGCCTGCCTCGCTCTCAGAGCGCTCTCGACTATCGGCTTGAGGATCTCGGGCCTCTCTTCGAGGACCTCCTTGAGGCCTTCGTATACGAGAGAATCCACTATGCCCTTGACGTCGCCGTTCCCCAGCTTCGTCTTTGTCTGTCCCTCGAACTGAGGCTCCATGACCTTGACTGATATAACTGCGGTGAGTCCTTCCTTGAGGTCGTCCCCCGAGAGGTTGGTGTCCTTTTCCCTGAGTATTTTAAGCTTCCTCGCCTCGTCGTTTACCGCCCTTGTCAGAGCTGTCCTGAAACCGGCGACATGGGTGCCGCCCTCGATGGTATTGATAAGGTTGACGAAGCCGTAGAGCCTCTCAAGATAGGAGTCATTGTACTGTATCGCTACCTCGAGTTCGGTCTTTTCCTTTTCGCCGGTAATGATTATCGGATCCTTGAAGAGGACCTCTTTGCCCTTATTGAGATATTCAACGAACGTTGATATCCCCCCCGGATAGTTATAGGTGCGTTCCTGGGGTTTCTCCGGCCTTTTGTCTGCGAAATTTATAGTTATGTGGGAGTTAAGGAAGGCAAGCTCGCGAAGCCTTGATTTGAGGATGTCGGCCTGGAACTCGATCGAGGTGAATATCTGCGTATCGGGCATGAAGCGGACCCTTGTCCCCCTCATGTCGGTCTCCCCGGTCACGCACAGCGAAGTTGCGGGAATGCCTCTTTCGTAGCGCTGGTTATGTTCCTTGCCCTCTCTCCATATAGTCAGCTCAAGCCATTCGGAGAGCGCGTTTACAACGGAGACTCCGACGCCGTGAAGTCCGCCCGAGACCTGGTATGCGCTCTTGTCGAACTTTCCGCCCGCGTGCAGGACGGTCATGACGACCTCAGCGGCCGACTTGCCGGACTCATGTTCTTCCGTCGGTATGCCGCGCCCGTTGTCGACGACGGTGATGCTCCCGTCTTCATTAATGGTCACGTTTATCGTGTCGCAGTACCCCGCAAGCGATTCGTCGATAGAGTTGTCTACCACCTCGTAAACCAGGTGGTGCAGACCCCTCGGCCCCTGGTCTCCGATGTACATGCCCGGACGTTTCCTTACTGCTTCAAGGCCCTCGAGCACATGTATATCCTTTGCTGAATATTCGGAATTCCCGTTCAGCATCGAGTTGTTTGGTATGCACATATTATCCATTTATTTAATGAACTCCTTCCGTCGATCGCCTTTTTCCGGGAGATCAAGCTGTCTTTTTTTGAGTGTGGCAGGGTTAAAGCCCGTTCTGATCACAGATCCGTCTCTTTTGAGTATCGCCGTGCCTTTGTCTGTCTTGTACATGGCAATGACGTTGGCAAGGCATATAATGTTTTCGCCCTCAAGAGGAATAAACAACGACAGGTCCCCAATCTGTAATTTTTAACCTTATAATTATACCATCTCATTGCCCAATGTTCCTCAGCGACATTGAATGCAGAAAGAGTGGCAACAGAATATGGACGAACTTTTTATACTTACCAATTCTCCGGGAGAAGTATCCGGATGGGTCAGGCCTGTAGTGTCTGAACTGACTTTGCTGGGTTTTGCGGCGAAGATCTCTTTGGTCGTTCTGCCCTGCCAGTACGCGAGCGGCATGGAGGCCGAGTACGGAAAAGAGATAGTCGGGGCAAGGTCCGTCTTTACTTTCAAAGAGCTGTGGGGTCGGGCGGCTGCTGTTAAGGAGACAAAAAGGCTTGTCCTCCAGCTTGGTGGGGACCCTTTCTTCGGGGCGCTGCTTTCCGCAAAGATGAGATGCGCATGGATGATATACACTGCAAGGCCAAGATGGAAGTCGCGTGTGGACCATTATTTTGTTCCCGATGCCGCGGCTGAGGACAGGTTCATGCTGCAGGGCGTCAGGAGCGACAGGGTAACAAGGGTGGGCAACCTTATCTTCGACAGCGCGCCGGAATGTCAAGACCCCGATGAAGCCAGAGCCATCATGGGACTCAGGGAGGGGGAGGAAGCTGTATCCTTCCTGGCCGGCAGCAGGCCTTTCGAGTACCGTGACGGCTTCGCATTCTTCTCATGCGCGGCAATGGAGTTCCTCAGGAAACATCCTAATTACCATGCCTTTTTGCCCGTGGCACCGACCGTTGACGAAAGACTGCTGATCGAGGGTCTCGATAAAGCAGGACTTCAATGGGAAGGGCTGTCGGCTGCGGAGGAGATATTATGGGACGGGCCGGGGAGGATAAGGTTTATCCGGGGGAGCAATTTTGAGGCTATAAAGGCCTCAAGACTGGCTGTCGCATTCCCGGGCACGAACAACATGCAGATAACATCGCTCTGTGTGCCGCTGCTTACAGTCATACCGCTAAATAATGCTGAGGATATCCCGCTCGACGGGATCCCGGGCATGATCCCAATGTCGATCCCCGGCGCGCGCCAACTAAAGAAAAAACTGGTCTACTGGTACAGCGGAAGGCTCAAGTATGCTTCTCTTCCGAACAGGATCGCGGGCAGAGAGATAGTTCCCGAGCACAGAGGAGTCATGACTCCGTCAATGATAGCGGGGCTTGTTGAAGAGCTTGTCAACGATCCGGAAAGGCTCAGCATGATAGTAAGGGGATATTCCGATATATCTCCGGAACGGGGGGCCGCGTCAAGGATAGCAGCGAAGGTCAGTGACTACTTTTCGCAGTCATCGTCAGGCTGAGGACTTTCAGATACGCCGGCAGCTTTTCCGGCCCCCTTGTCCTCCCTTTCGATGTCGTCCAGGTAAGTCCTCCATATTTTCAATGCCATAAAGCCTGAGAGAGCGCCTCCTATAAGACCGGCAGCGATCACAAGAGGCTTGCCCTCTCCGAACATGTAGCTGCCCAGACCGCCCAGCGCATATCCGAAGGCGATAATCGTCCCGAATGAAAGAAAAAGTACCAATAGTCGTTTTCGCATGGGATAATTCTATTCATAAAACAAGTTATGTCAAACTGTCAAACTTGCCATCGGATGAATATGTGTTATCATGAGACGTTGTCGAACTGCGGAATTGACCTCGCTCAAATGCAGAGGCCCAGGGGGAAAATCATTGATACGTCATTCAAGCTACTATAACACTTCGTCAGATTTCGTATATCTTGAGCTGCGGGCAAGGATCGTTAACAAACAGCTCAAACCAGGGGAGAGACTTCCCGAGGTCAGGATCTCAAAGGAAATGGGAGTTAGCCGGACCCCTGTCAGAGAGGCCCTGAGAAGGCTCGCAAGCGAAGGCCTTGTAAGGGTGATCCCGAACAGCGGGGCAAGGGTCACAGCTCCAAGCGCGGCAGAGGTAGAGGGAGCTTACAGTGTTAGGGAACATCTTGAAGCTTTAAGCGTAAGTCTTGCGTGCAAAAACGGCATCGACAGCCGTACCGTAGAGCGGTTTGAAGATGTGCTCAGAGATGAGGAGTCCGCTTTCATTGCGAGGGACCTGGAGGCATCTCTGGAGGCAAACAATAATTTTCACAGGCTCATAGCAGACGCAAGCAAAAACATAGTCCTTATCGAATACGTTGAAAACATAATCCTTCGGACGAACGTATACATCCTTTTCTACGATCCGTTCACAGAGGAAAAAAATTACAGCAGCGAAGAACACAGGAAAATACTGGCATCGATCATATCAGGAGACGGCGATCTGGCGGGAAAGCTTATGAAGGATCACCTCCACCATTCCCATGCCGTTCTTGAGAAACCGCATGACAGAAGGAACATGCTGGCTGACCTGAACGGCCTTGCCAGGCAGAATAAGGAATTTTCAACAAACAGGGAGGAATCCGATCATGGCAGCACAAAATAAAATACCGTCCTTCGACCTTACGAGAAACTATGACAGGGTGAGGGAAGAGGTAAGGGTAGCCCTGGACAGGGTGCTTGAGACACAGCACTTCATTTTGGGACCTGAAGTCGAATGTCTGGAAAAGGAGATAGCCGCCTACCTTGAAGTGGAAAGCGCAGTCGGATGTGCCTCCGGCACTGATGCACTGGTTCTCGCGCTTATGTCCCTCGATCTTAAGGAGGGCGACGAGGTGATCACCACGCCCTTCACATTCTTCGCCACGGCGAGCTGCATTACAAGAAACGGAGCCAGACCTGTCTTTGCAGATGTGGATCCCGATACCTACAACCTGGACATGGGCTCGGTCATGGACAAGGTCACGCCCAGGACAAAAGCTGTCCTCCCGGTACACCTTTTCGGCCAGATGTGCAGGCTTGAGCTCATAAGGGACGAACTGAAGGAGAGAGGTATCGTACTGGTTGAGGACTGCGCACAGGCGATCGGTGCCCATCGGATGATAGAAAAGAAGATATGCAGGGCCGGGTCGGTCGGAGATCTTGGATGTTTTTCCTTCTTCCCGACGAAAAATCTTGGCTGCTACGGAGACGGCGGAATGGTCTCCATCCCGGGCAGCAAAGTGATCTCAGACCGAATCAGAAGTCTGAGGGTGCACGGTTCCGGAAAGACGTATTTCCACGACGAAGTAGGCATCAACAGCCGTCTTGACGCGCTGCAGGCAGCCATTCTCAGGGTCAGGCTGCGCCATCTGGAAGAATGGAACGAGGAGCGCCGCATCGTGGCTGAGAGGTACATGCTCCTCTTCAGGGAGAAGGGCCTTCTTGGAAACATAACTCCCCCTGCCGAAGACGATGGCAACAGGCACGTATATCACCAGTATGTCATAAAGGCCGAGAGAAGAGACGAACTCCAGGCATACCTTGAGGAACGCGGAGTCGTAACCAGGGTCTACTATCCGCTTCCCCTCCACCTCCAGCACTGCTTCTCAGACCTTGGGTACAAAGAAGGGGATTTCCCTGTTTCAGAAAAACTTGCCGGTTCAGTGCTGGCGCTTCCGATCTTCCCGGAACTGCTCCCCGAAGAGCAGGAAAGAACAGTGGAGGAGATTGCGGGATTTTACGGAAGACACAGTTAGTCTGACTAATATAGACTAACAAGGTCTATCACAACGGAGGTGTTGTAAAATGATGTTTCCATATCTTGATCCTACAATAGTGCTTCTGATACCTGCGGTGCTCTTTTCCCTCTGGGCACAGTTCAAGGTCAAGGGCGCCTTTTCAAGATACAGCGAGGTAAGGGCATCAAGCGGCGTTACTGCGGACCAGGTGTCGAGGGAATTGCTCGACAGATTTGGGCTGGGCAATGTCCGCGTCGAAAGGATACAGGGACATCTGACCGACCACTATGACCCAAGAAGCAAGGTGCTCCGTCTCTCTGACGCCGTTGCAGGCAATTCCAGCATAGCCGCGATAGGAGTTGCCGCGCACGAGGTCGGACATGCGATCCAGGATAAGGAAGGCTATGCCTTCCTTCGTTTCAGGAATTCTATAGTTCCGGCGGTCAACATCGGTTCAACGATGTCGATGCCCCTTTTCTTCATAGGACTGATAATGGGTTCCGCCCCCCTGCTGAACATAGGAATACTTCTCTTCTGCGGGGTGCTGGTTTTCCATCTGGTAACGCTTCCCGTAGAGTTCGATGCAAGCGCAAGGGCACTCAAGCTCCTTTCCGAGACGGGCCTCCTCAAGGGCAGCGAAGTGGGCGGTGCTAAAGCTGTCCTCGACGCGGCCGCCCTCACTTATGTCGCAGCGCTCGTTATGACGGTCCTCCAGCTGATAAGGCTGCTCGCTCTCAGAGGAATGCGCAGAGACTAGGAAAATAGTGTAAAATGTTGGGAGGTGGCATACTGGCTGCCTCCTTTTTTGTTACATTTTTAAGCGTTCCATGAAACAGCGGGTCCCCGCGCATAGAGGTGATCAAGCCTGATGAGAGGCATTGAAGCAGCGCTCAGGGTCTATGGCGAAGTAAACGAAGGCGCATTCGCCGCCGAAGCGCTAAGGAAGTTATACACGGATATTGCTCCTTCCGATAGGGTCCTTGCTGCGACCCTGGTCTACTGTTCACTGAGAAGACAGGGTCTCTGGAAGCATCTGCTCATGAAATACTGCAGGCGGAACACAAAAGAAATGTCTGTCCTCACCCATGATGCACTTATCGTAGGAATAGCAGGGATAGTCGAGCTCAGATACTTCGCCCTTCCCGTCCTTATCAACGGTCTTGTTCAGGCAATAAAATCAAACGGCGAGGACCGCGACATTGGCCTTGTAAACGCAGTCCTGCACACCGTCGCGGACGAAGCAAAGCCATATCTCGCCGAACTGAAGAAGAGCAGCGCACTCAGGGACCAGGCACTCTACTGGGGTATCCCCGGCTGGGCTGCGGCCCAATGGTCCAAGGACATGTCCATCCCTGAAGCAAAACGCCTGGTGAGGGGCAGCGGAATGAGGACATATCTCTCCCTGAGGCTTTCAAGGGGCGTAGACAGGGATGAGTGGCTCACTCAATACAGGGCTTCAGGCAAAAAGGCATGGGCTTCCCCGTTACTTGACAGGTCAGTCCGGACGCCTGCAAACCCGTATCCGCTTGACATTCCCGGTTTTTCGGAGGGAAGGGCGACACCCCAGAGCGAATCTTCGATGTTTGTCGCCGAGGCATTCTCCAGGCGGTGGAAGGGAGAACCTTTGCTGGACATGTGCTGCGGACGGGGGATCAAGACAGGCCAGCTCGCGGACATGGTCCCGGAAGCGGAGATCGAGGCCTGGGACATATCAGAGGGCAGGATCAGGGCTGCGGAATACGAAATGATAAGGATGCGGATCCGGGACAGGGTGAAGTTTCGCTGCGGCGATTCCCTCAGCCTCGTTCCCTCAACGGAACCCAAAGCCATACTGCTTGACGCGCCTTGTACAGGAAGCGGCACATGGGGAAGACATCCCGAGAGCAAATGGAGGATAACCCCCGAAATGGTAACGGAAGCGGCGGATCTGCAGAGGAAACTTCTCGAGAGGGCAGTCTCGTTGGTCGCTCCCGGAGGTGTCGTGGCGTACAGTACCTGCAGCATGTTCAGGGAAGAGAATGAGAAGGTCGTTGCTGCGGTCATGGCCCGGCACCCTGAACTGACTGAGGCGCCTGTTGAAAGAAGCCATAAGCTTATGTCCAAAGGCAAACCATATGGGACCGTCATATGGCCCGGTCTTCCGTGGATCGACGGTTTCTATCTGGCGCTGCTTGTGAAGCGCAAATAGAGGGGAAGGGGAACTTCTTATGGGTAAAGTGCATCGCTGGGGCATGGCAGTCGCCTTTGTCGTTATAATAGCCAGTGCCTATTTTGGTATAAGGACGGTCTTTGTAGAAGATAAGAGCGCTACTGTGCCGAACATGGCAGGAATGCAGCTGGTAGATGCCGTTGAGGCCCTCCAGAAGGAAGGCCTCCTCGCCAAAGTCGATCAGGTCGATTCTCCGGAAAGGGCCGATACGGTGATCTCGCAGAACCTTCCGGCAGGCGAGAAGGTATCTAAAGGTAAAGTGGTCATTGTAAGGGTGAGCAAGGGAGGCTCGATACTCCCGGTCCCTGACGTGAGAGGCCTGAAATTTGAAGAGGGCGTGAAGAGGCTCAGCGAAGCAGGCTTCAAGGTCGACAAGATCATAAGGGTGACGGACAAGCTGAAACCCGCTGGATCCATAATAGCCCAGAATCCTGCGGCACCGCAGCAGGTGGCTGCGAACTGCATGGTAAACCTCCTCGTAAGCGCAGGCGGGACGGGCGGCGGAGCATTTGTTAACGTGCCGGATCTTAAGGGTCAGGGCATAGATGTCGTAACACAGGTACTCGAACAGATAGGTCTTTTGGTCGGAAGCAGTACAGAGACTCCCTCGGCGGAGGTGCCTGCAGGTACAGTGCTGAGAACGAATCCGAGGAATGGAGCCAACGTTCCGGCAGGATCCCAGATAAACCTGGTAATAGCAAGGCCGCCCAAGCCGGGAGAGGCGTCACCCGAAACGCCTCCTGCCGACGATCAGGATCCGCAGAGGGCAGCCGCTGTGAGGACCGTAGTTATCAAGAACACGGAACCTTCGGATATCCCTACGAAGCTCCCGGATAAACCTGCTGCGGACTCTTCGAAGGAGCCCAAAAAAGAGGAAACCAAGGCCGAGCCTGAACCTGTAAAGGCTCCCCAGCCTGAAAAACCGATCCCTGCAGCTCCTCAGAAGACGGCCAAGCTGAGATATCAGGTACCTCCTCTCACGAAGCCTCTTTCACTTAAAATAGAGCTTACTGACGATACCGGTACTAAGGTGATAAGAGACGCTATGGCCAACGGAAGCGAATATATCTCAATGAATGTGCCTTTCACCGGACAGGCCACGGTTACCATCTATCTGGGAGGTGATTTCGTATGGCAGGATCGTTTCAACTGATAAAAAAAATGGAAGGCAGGAGCGTGATAATCTCGCCCTCCCTTCTCTCCGCAGATGTCCTGAACATGGAGAGGGACATTGATAAGATAGGAAAAGAGGCCGAGTGGCTCCACCTTGACATAATGGACGGACATTTTGTCCCGAACCTTTCATACGGGCCCTCGCTTTTGAAAGCACTGAGAAAGAGGTATCCTTACAAGTTCATAGATGTTCACATCATGGTCGAACCACCCGAGGCATTTACCACCATGTTTCTTGCAGAAAAACCTTCGGTCCTGACTGTCCATGCCGAGGCTACCCCTCACATACACAGGGTCCTGCAGAGCATAAGGAACGAAGGTGTCCCATGCGGTGTCTCAATAAATCCCGGTACTCCCGCAGAGCTCCTCTGGCCCATACTCCACATGACGGACCTTGTACTGATCATGTCGGTCGATCCGGGATACGGCGGACAGTCATTCATACCGGAGACTCTGAATAAAGTCTCTGCGCTGGCGGAATGGCGCAGGGCCAACGGTGGAGAATACCTTATCCAGATGGATGGCGGGATAGGACCTGACAACACGGAACTGGCCGTCAGGCACGGCTGTGATGTCCTGGTCGCGGGCAGCGCCATCTTCGGCAGTCCTGACCCGGCTGCGGTGATCAGGGAGATGCGCGTGAACGCTGAAAGGGGGCGGCAGGTTGGATAAAAAAGAGACTGTCATCAGCGAAGAACAGAAAATAAGAACGCAGATAAAGGAGTTGGGAGCCCGTCTAAAAAGCATCAGGGAAGCCCAGGAACTTTCGATCTCGGACATCTCCAACACAACAAAGATACAGAAACACTACCTTGCCGCCATTGAAGAAGGCGATCTGGATCGTCTGCCCAAGGGCCCCTATGTGAGGAGTTTCATCAGACAGTATTGTGATCACATCAGCGCTCAGGATATATGGAAGAGCTACGATACGATAACAAAAAAACAGAAGGCTGCGTCACCCGCTGTTTCTGCAGAAGAAGCGACGAATTACATCGATTCCCCGAAAATATTCAGGCCGAGATCATTTTTATGGCTCTATCTTCTGATCACTCTCTCTCTTGGTGCGGCCGGATGGATAACCTGGCAGTACAGGGGAGACATCACCGGTTCCGCCACCAGTCCTATAGACGGAGGCACTACTGGCACAGTCAGGGAACAGGCTCCTGAGCCCGCCTCCTCGCCCGTCTCGGCAGATGTGGCCGTTCAGCCCGTTTCGGCTGACAACACAAGCGGCGATCAGCAGGTAGACCTTTCCTGGATGGACGGCAAGCAGCCGCAGCCCGCAGGCGGTGCGGCTGCAGGTGCAGGGAATGCGGCACAGAAGCCGGCTGGACTGCAGAGTGAACGTCCGAGATCCGTTAAGGTCACAGCAGAAAAAGCATACGTCTGGACTAAGATCAGCCAGGGAAACAAGGTCCTCTACGAGGGCACCCTGAAGCCCGGCGAGTACAGGGAATTCGAGACAGGAAAAGATCTGCCTGTAAGGGTAAGGATCGGTAAGCCGGGCAGCGCCTCCGTTGAGTGGGAGGGAAAGAGGATATTCCCTGCCGCCCCGGGAGAAAAGCCTGCCACAAAGTTCTTCTGGCCTGACGGCAGGATCACAGACAGCTGATCTTACCGACTCAGATCATGAAAGGCAAAAGAAGGGGCCTCCCTTTCCCGGGGAGGCTTCCCTCTTTTTTCTTGCGTCCTTAATTAAATGTGTCCGTTAAGGGATGGTTATCTCTGATTCGACAGAACCCATTATATTGCAGACCAGCTGTACCCTGACAGGCGACCCGGGTTTCAGCCCCTTAAGCATTACGCTGTCGCTGAACGTCCCCGCATCTCCCTGCCTGTCGTACTGCTTTAGCAGCAGCTGTTTGTTGCCTTCAAACACAGTGAGGGTGAGGATGTAATGTTTCTGCGGATCGTTGACGCTGTGCTCAGCTGTAACGGTCAGGGTCTCCGAGGCCTTGTCCCAGGAAATGGCGGGGCTTTTCGGGGGGTGCGCGAAGACTTGTCCTGCCGAAAGCAGCATAATGAGAGCTGTTATGGCTAAAATCGATGTCTTTTTCATTCTGATTCCCCCTTATCTGAAATGATTCTATCATATTGCTCGTGTTGTTTAAGGTATTTTCACTTAATTTGCCATATCCTGCTTAACGCTGCAAAAGAGGATCCAGGTGCAGCAAAAAAATGTCAGCTCTTTATCTGTGCATCGTACCCCGCATCATCTATAGCGTTGATCAGTTCTTCTTCTGAAACGTCCGCTTCGGCGACAACTATCTTAGTCTCAAGGTCAAGTGAGGTCACGTTTCCTCCAAGCGATGCCACAGCTTCACGGATCCGTTTCTCACAGTGGCCGCACATCATATCCGGTATCAAGAGCGTAAATTTTTTCATTATTGTCTCCTCCTTTTTATTTCTCCGCCGAACCTGAGATGCGGAGCGAGTTCAGAATAACTGTTATTGAGCTTGCAGCCATGGCAAGCTCAGCGGCCAGGGGGTGCAAAAGGCCAAGCATCGCAAGCGGTATAGCTATTATGTTGTAAAAAAATGCGCCGAAAAGGTTCTGGCGAATGACCTGCCAGGTCTTATCAGATATTTTAACAGCAGATACTATCTTTGAGATGCCGCCCTTCAGGATCACTATATCCGCGCTGTCGACCGCGAGGTCCATGCCTCCGCCCATAGCCACTCCGACATGGGCTCCCTTGAGTGCCGCAGCGTCGTTTATCCCGTCTCCGGCCATCAGGACCTTTTTGCCCCTGCTCTGGGTCTCCCTGACTATCGAGAGCTTGTCCTCGGGACGGACCTCCCATCTTACGTTTTCTATTCCTGCCTGCCCCGCTATTTCGAGGGCTGCCTCCATGCCGTCGCCAGTTGCCATCATGGTCGTTATCCCAAGCCTTGCAAGCTCTGAGACGGCCTCTTTTGAGTCATTCCTTATCGGGTCGGATATTGCAAAAAAGCCTATAGGATCTCCGTTTTTCCTGACTTCGACGATAGTCCTGGCAAGTGCCGACTTCGCGGTCCATCTCGACCTGTTCAGGGGCCTTCCTACGAACCACTTGTTATCACCCCACCTTCCGGTGACACCCTCACCCGGCACTTCTTCTGCGCTTTCAGGTTTTTCGCACTCCCGGGCGCCTAGCCTGCTTACTACAGCTTTGGCCACAGGGTGACCGGAATTTGACTCAAGGGCGCAGACAAAGGGAATGGCATCTTCTGCAAGCTCCCACTCAAGGACCTCGGGTTCACCCATAGTAAGTGTACCGGTCTTGTCGAGGATCGCATGATCGACTTCATGCAGTGTCTGTATTGCCTCGGCATTCCTTATCAGAAGGCCGTTTTTCGAGGCCTCGCCCGTACTGACTACAAGTGCAAGCGGAGTCGCCAGTCCAAGTGCACAGGGACATGCTATGACCAGGGTCGCAACGAACGAATATGCGGCCGCCGATACCGGCGAACCGAATGCGGTAGGCCAGGGAAGATATGCAGCCAGAGGCGCGACATAAAGTGAAAGGCTCTCAAAAAAGAAGTACCAGACGAGTGCGCTGATCACGGCAAGTGAAATAACGGCAGGGACAAACTTTAGCGTCATCCTGTCGGCAAGATCCTGAAGGGGCACCTTGCTCCCCTGTGCTTCCCTTACGAGGTCGAGCATCTTTGAGAGGAAAGTGTCCTCGCCGACCTTTGTCGTCCTTATCAGCAGCACTCCCGAAAGGTTCATCGCCCCCCCTGTGACGTCTGAGCCGGTGTCCTTCGCAACGGGCTGGGACTCCCCTGTCAGGAGGGATTCGTCAACGCCCGAGAGTCCATCCACGACTACACCGTCGAGGGGGATCCTCTCGCCGGGGTTGACCTGGATCATCGTCTCCGGTTTTACGGCTTCTATAGGTACCATCAGAGTATTTCCGTCCGAGACCACTCTGGCCTCGCGCGGCTGCAGGGTCATGAGTGCCTTGACCTGTTTTGCGGCCCTGTCCCGCAGATGGGATTCGATATACCTTCCGGTCAGGTGCAGCATCAGGATCATCACGCCGATAGTCCCGAAGGAGGGTATGTCGAGTCCTGCCAGGTTCATCAGAGCCGTGACCCATGATGCGACGGCACTTATGGCGATCAGGGTGTCCATGTTTGTGTGGGCGTGCGCCAGAGCTATCCATGCGCCGCGGAGGGTCTTTCGGCCGCCCCAGAATATAGCGATGCTACCTGCGACGGCTTCCATCATCCCGTACCAGTGGTAGTGTATGCCCATCACCATGTGCATGAACATCAGCACCGACATCGGGATGCCTATGAGAAGGATGAAGAAGAGGTCCTTCCTTGCCTCGCGGTACTTTATGTCGTCTATGTCCGCAGGTGCCTCTTTCAGTATTTTGTAGCCGCTTTTTTCAACAGCAGCTTCAAGGATCTCAAATGTTACGGAGTCGTCAGCAGCTACAAAGACGCTCTCCGTTGCCAGGTTGACGGATGCATAGGTCACTCCCTCTACCTTTGAGAGCGCCCTTTCAACTATTTTTGAGCATGTTGTGCAGGTCATGCCTGTGACCCGAAAAGACATTTTGTTCTCTGACATGGCTTTCCTCCGAAAAATAATTCATTTAGACTTGCCTGAAATCAAAAGGCCGCTATAATATTAACGTTGTCCGGAGAGCTGTCCGAGTGGTCTATGGTGACTGACTTGAAATCAGTTGGGTGTCACAGCCCCAGGGGTTCGAATCCTCTGCTCTCCGCCAGGCTTTATCCGGGGCGGCTTCCCAACTGGGAGGCCGCCTTTAGATTTTAATGATACGACACTCTTACATGGTGATACAGGTTTTTTTGCTGATATAAACCATTGGTAAGAGGACCGATATGATAAAATTTATGCATCAGAAAAGAAAGCGGGGTAGTCCTGATTGTGAAAAAGATAGCCATGTCGATGATCATGATATTGATCTTTGCAATGCCCGCCTTTGCGGTATTCAGCTCCAAGGGGCAGATCCCGAACGGGGCTCCTGTCGAATACAGGGGGCTGAAGGTCACATCTGACGGAGTAAACATCACCCTGGTGAACAAAGGGGAGGGGCCTGTCAGATTTTCCGCCGCCTGCAGCTTTATTGGGGAGGACAGGAAGGAGATAGGGGACATGTTCATCGAGGAGACCGAGATCGGTCCCGGTGAGGACATACAGTTCAAAGGACTATATCTCAAGGGCGACCTCAAGCTCGCGAGGAAAGCGGCCTCCCTGAGGTGGACCATATACAAGCTTGAGCAGTAAAATGCGCTGATTATTTTACCTGAGACAGTTTTCCCGGACCGCTTCATGCGGTCCTTTTTGTTCACAAAAAATATTTGACAATTTAAAAAAAGAGGATTATTCTTGGCCTCTAACCAAAAAATGACAGCTGAGAAAGCCGAGATATTCGGCCATACACTGCATAAGCTGTCTGAGAAGGAGGTTAGAGGGATGAAGACCCTTGCAGTGATACCCGCACGATACGCCAGCACCAGGCTTCCCGGCAAACCACTGATCCCTGTCGGAGGGATCCCGCTTGTCATAAGAGTCCTTGACAATGTCCGCAAATGCAGAAAGGTAGACCGTGTGATCGTCGCCGCCGATGACGAGCGCATAGCTGAAGTCGTCCTCCGTGAGGGCGGCGAGGTGATGATGACCCCGGCCGAACTTCCTAGCGGGGGCGACCGTGTCGCATGGGCGGCGGAAAGGACACCTTCCGATTATGTAATAAACGTCCAGGTCGACGATCCCCTTGTGGGAAGCGACATGATAGACCCCCTTGTGGAAGCTCTTGATTCCGACAATGATGTTTCCCTGGCCCTCCTTGCAAAAAAGATAGAGTGCAGGGAGGAGATCGACTCTCCCGACATAGTCAAAATGGTCTTCGACACGAAGGGAAGGGCCCTCTATTTCAGCCGCTCGCCTATCCCGTATCCGCGTACCAGGCAGGGTATATGGTATAAGCACATAGGCCCTTATGCATGGCGGCGCTCTTTCCTTCTCGATTTTTCAAAGTGGGAACAGACCCCCCTCGAAAAGAGAGAGAGCCTCGAGATGCTCAGGGTCCTCGAGAGAGGCCACTCGATCAGATGCATCATGACCGAGAGGGACACAATAGAGATCGACACCCCGAACGACCTTACCAGGATAGGGAAATACCTCTCAGAGCCCTGAACCTCCCGGACATTCCGCATAAAAATTTCGAAAAGCGGAAGTCTTTTGGACCCTTCCATGAGCAGGTGTGCAGGTGCCTCATGCGGAAGGGCGGGAAGGTTTTAAGGAGGGACTTGTACATATGAAAATACCCGCTGATATGGACAGTTTTATAAATGCCGCTCCGTGGTGGAGCACTGAATTCGAGACTGAGGTGGTCTGTACTAAAGAAGGTGTTGATGATTTGCTGGAAAGGGCCCGGAGAGAGTCTAGGCATCCCTTTTATGTGCTGGACAGCTCGCTTCGGGGACAGAAGGCCTTCTCTGTTCTTTTTGAGGGATCTCCGGTCATGATCTTCGACGCCACCTCATCCGAACCAAAAACAGAGGATGTCGACTTCCTGACCGGGATGATCAGGTCGGATCCGGAGGGCTCGGATCTCATAGTTGCGGCAGGAGGCGGATCTGTGATGGACCTGGCCAAGGCGGCCGCTCTCTGTACGGCAAACCCCGGCCCCTCGTCACGATACCAGGGTTACGGCATGGAAATGAAAAGGGGGCTTGAAACGTGGGTCCTTCCCACGCTTAGCGGCACCGGAGCGGAGATCACACCCATAGCCGTACTCAGGGGTCCGGAAAAGAAGCTTGGCATAAACAACAGGTTCGCCGCTCCCTCTGTTGCCTTCATCGACCCGCAGCTTTCGTCCGGAGCAAAAAAATTCAACAGGTTCTACACTCTCATGGACTGCTACTACCACCACTACGAGATCACAAAAAGCAGGACCTGTTCGGCAGAGGCGCTCGCGGATGCTTCGCAGGGAGTGATCCTGGCGAAGGAGGCCCTCTCCCGCAGGCTCGAAGGATATGAAACTGAAACTGCGATAATGGCTGCGATGGCGTCAGTACTGGGCGGAAGCAGCAGTATAGGGGGAAGGGTCGGGGCTGCACATGCCCTTTCGTACGGACTCAGCAACTCTTCTCTCACACTGCCTCACAGCGTTGCCGTAACGATATCCATGCTCGCCCTGGAGGAGATATATCCTGACGGCTATGCGGAGACCCTCAGATTCCTTGAGCTGAACGGAATGGAGATTCCAAAGGCATCAGACTACGGGATCCGAGAAAAAGATATCCCAAAGATGACGAAAACCGCACTTGGAATGGAAAAGCTCTGGGAGAGCTGTTTCGGGACAGGCCTAAATAAAGAGGTTTTGTCAGGATCCATTGCAGACAAATACAGAAAAATATCAGAAGCATAAAGGACATGCAGCAGTCTGACATGAAATAGGAGGGATGAGCATGGCAGGGACAGAGCTTTTCGGAGCAGAGGAGATAAGGGCGGTTACAGATGTCGTAGAGAGGAAAATGATCCACAGATACGGATCTCACTCTGTCAGGAAGGGCATCTATCGTGTCGAAGAATTTGAAAACAAGGCAAAATGGATCACCGGATCAAAGCATGCGCTGGCCGTAGCAAACGGAACGGCAGCGCTGACAGTCGCGCTGAAGGGTCTGGGGATCGGGCCGGGAGACGAGGTCATAACCTCTCCCTTCACCTTCATAGCTACGATAGAGGCGATAGTCGCATGCGGAGCAGTCCCGGTCCTCGGGGAGATAGACAGCACACTGGGACTTGATCCGCGGTCCGCCGAAAAGCTGATCACGGAAAGGACCGGAGCGCTGATGCCCGTACACATGTTCGGGGCTGCGGCCGATATGGACGCATTCATGGAGATAAGCAGGATATACGGCATACCTGTAATCGAAGACGCCTGTGAGGTCGTCGGGGGGACTTACAAAGGAAGGTTTCTTGGATCGATAGGAAAATGCGGGACCTGGAGCTTCGATCCGAACAAGACCCTGACCGTCGGAGAGGGTGGGATCGTCTTTACGGATGATGAGGACCTCTGGTTCATGATGGATTGCTACCACGACCACGGCCACATCCACAGCAAGGAGCACGACCGCGGACAGGAGGGAAAGTTCGGGCTCGGGGTCAATTACAGACTAAGCGAACTTCAGGGAGCACTGGGATCGGTCGCGCTTGACAAGATGGACGCTGCTCTAAGCAGGATGAGGGCGACAAAGAAAAGGATACTGGATGCCGTAAAAGATACGGGCATAAAGGAGAGGCCCATGCATGATGATGAGGGTGACACCGCATCCCACCTCATATTCATGCTCCCCTCGACTGAAGCCGCTCTGTGCTTTAGGAGCGCCGCCGCACAAGCCGGGACACAATTCAGCATAATATCGGAAAACACCTGGCACTTCGCCAAACATTGGAAGGCGCTGGAAGATATGGGGGAAAAAGATATCTTCGGGATAAGGGCGCCCTCCTACGCACCCGAGACGATGGAAGGTACGGATGCGATCTTAAGCAGAGCTGTCATGGCGGGGCTGAATATCAACATGAGCGGCGAAGAGGTCGAGCGGATCGTCAGCTCGGTCAGGTATGGTGCGAAAACAGCACTTTGACTGTGAGAACATGCCGGAACAAGGATAAAAAAGAGCCGCAGACCACGCTGCGGCTCTCATGATTTTTAGGAACGATGTTTTCCCCGGAGTTCCTGGACGAAACGGCTGAGCCTTTTCATAGCCTCTTTGAGTGTATCGACCGAATAAGCGTAGGATATCCTGACATGTCTGTCACCGCACTCACCGAAGGCAGACCCGGGCACGACAGCTACGTTCTCCGCCTTCAGCAGGGCCGTGCAGAACTCCTCCGAGTTCATGCCGAACTCGGAAATGTCCGGGAAGACGTAGAAGGCCCCGTAGGGCTCGAAGCATGGCAGTCCCATCTCCCTGAAGGTCTCCATCAGGAATCGTCTCCTCTGGTCGTATGACTCCTTCATCATTTCAATGTCTTTGTCCCCGTCGCGCAGAGCTGAAACAGCCGCATACTGGCTGATAGTAGGGGCAGACATTATCGCGAACTGATGGATCTTGAGCATGTATTCCATGATGCGGGCCGGGGCCAGTGCATATCCCAGACGCCAGCCGGTCATGGCGTAGGCCTTTGAAAAACCGTTGATCAGTATGGTCCTCTCCTGCATTCCCGGCATATTGGCAATGCTGACATGGCGGTCTTTGTAGGAAAGCTCGCTGTATATCTCGTCCGTTATCACCATGATGTCATGTCTGCGTACGACGTCGGCTATCTTCTCAAGGTCTGCCCTCTCCATTATCGCCCCGGTCGGGTTGCTCGGGTATGAAATAAGGAGCGCCTTTGTTTTTTCTGTGATCGCGCTTTCAAGCTTCTCCGGCGTAAGGCGGAATTCGGTCTCTGCGCTCAGCTCTATTGGTACGGGGACTCCGTCCGAGAGCAGTATACAGGGCTGGTAGGAGACGAAGCAGGGTTCGGGGTAGACGATCTCGTCCCCCGGGTCGATAAGTGTTCTGAGTGCGATGTCTATAGCTTCGCTGCCGCCTATCGTCACAACAACCTCGTTTTTGCTGTTGTAATCGAGGCCGTACTTCCTCTTTATGTTTTTGCATATCTCTTCCCGCAGCTCGGGAAGCCCGGAGTTTGAGGTGTAAAAGGTCCGGCCCTTTTGGAGTGCGTAGATGCCCTCCTCCCTTATGTGCCAGGGGGTATCGAAGTCAGGCTCGCCGACACCGAGGGATATCACGTCGGGTATCTCGTTGGCTATGTCGAATAGCCTGCGTATGCCCGAAGGCTTTATCATTTTGATCCTGGAGGAGATAAAGTCCCTCATGGGGTGACTACCATCCTCATGTCTTTGCGGGGTTCAATGAAGGGTGTCCCATGGTCCTTATATCTCACGAGCACTATGTGGGTGGCGGTGCTCTGTACCTCATCTATCACCGCGAGCTTCGATGATACGAAAGCCGCGATCTCCTTCATGGTCGTCCTCTTCAGTATCACGGTAAAGTCATATCCGCCTGACATGAGGTAGAGGGATTCCACCTCAGGGTACTGGTAGATCTTCTCCGCTATCTTGTCAAAGCCCATGCCCCTTTGGGGAGTCACCTTCAGTTCTATAAGGGCAGATATTTTGTCGTCATCGGTCTTGTCCCAGTTGATGAAGGCATGGTATCCGCAGATTATGCCCTCCTTCTCCATGGCCCTGATCTCCGAAGCTGTTTCTTCCGCATCCAGGCCGAGCATGGCTGCTATTTCGCCGGCATTCAGCCTGGCATCCTTCTCGATTATCCCAAGTATCTTTTTCCTGATCTCACTTTCCATCTCCCGGCCCTCCTGATCCTTATTTCAGTGCGCCTGTTCAGCACTTTCCTGTTTTTGGGTGAAAATGTAATTTTCATGCCTGAAGGGGGATCAGTCAAGGGCTTTTAGTGCTTACCCACCCGGACGTCAATAAAAAAATACGGGGCGGATGCCCCGTATTTTTTGGCTTTATAATTATCTGAGCTGTTAAAGGTTGCTAATTTAAGTTATTCAGCGACTCCCACTATGATATGCGGTGCCTTTATCAGCGCGGTGACCTTTTTGCCGGGGACGAGCCCGAGCCTCTTCTCACTTTCGCATGTAACGATCGCGACAAGCTCCTCACCGCCGTCAAGCGTGACAACGACCTCGCTGTTTACTGATCCGGCCTTGACTTCCTTTACCTTGCCGCAGAGCTGGTTGCGGGCTGAGAGCCTGATGCCCTCAAGATCCGCTGCCAGGATCACCCAGGAGGCCTTAACAAGAGCTATTACCGCTGTTCCCTCTTTTAGCCCCAACGCAGTTGTGCTTGTCTCGGTGATTATCGAGGTAAGCTTGGTCCCTCCGGGAAGTTGGATGACTATTTCGTCGTTGACTGCACCCTTTTTTATCGATTTTACCGTACCTTTAAACTGATTGCGTGAACTTGTAAGCATTTGCATGTACCTCCTTTTTTATAAACTTTCCAAAATATCTTTTTTGTGTTTGTTTTAAAATCTTAACACGATGTTTTGTTGGTTTCCATCGGCATTATTGCGGAAAAACTTTAGTTTTGATATTTGTCTGAGTTATTTGTTTTTCTTCAAAAGCTTCTCTTCCCATTCTCCCTCTTTGAAGCCTGTAATGACAAAGTCACTCCCTACCAGGAGGGGTCTTTTGACTAGCATGCCGTCTTTAGCGAGAAGTTTTATCTGCTCATCTTCGCTCATGTCCGGAAGTTTTTCGCTCAGTTCCAGGCTTCTGTAGATCTGGCCGCTTGTGTTGAAGAATTTTTTCAGCTCGGCTCCGCTCATTTTGTGCCATTTTTTGATTTCCTCTGCTGTGGGATTGTCCAGCTTTATGTCCCTCTCCGAGTATCCGATCTTGTTTTTGTCAAGCCATGCACGGGCTTTTTTGCAGGTCCCTCAGGCAGGATAACAGATAAAGAGCATGATCTAACTCCCCTTTTTAGTTTGAATTTTTAGAAGCTTATACAGATTATCCATTATCCGCCGTTCTATGTACAGACACGATAGAAATGATGTTAATATATTGCTGTGTTCATCTGATCGATAATGAAATTATCGCAGCATAGAAAGCAAAAGGAGGCAGCGGAAATGAAGGTGCTCATAATCGGCGGAGTGGCTGGGGGAGCGACTGCAGCGGCCAGGCTCAGAAGGTTGGATGAAAAGGCTGAGATCCTAATGTTCGATAAGGGGCCTTACGTCTCTTATGCCGCCTGCGGCCTGCCCTACTTTCTGGGCGGGAAGCTCGTAGATGACGAGAAGAGATTGATAGTCAGAACCCCGGAAGAGTTCAGGAAGAAGAACAATATCGATGTCCGAATCAACAGCAGGGTGACTTCTATAAACAGGGAGGACAAAAAAGTAGAAGTCGAGGATATCACGACAGGAATAAAATATATCGAAAGCTACGACAAACTTATCATATCCACCGGTTCCTTTCCGTTCAGGCCGAACATCCCGGGGATCGATGCCGAAGGGGTATTTACCCTCTGGAGCATACCCGATGCCGTCAGGATCAAGGAATACATCAGGGAGAAGCGTGTCAGAAAAGCAGCTATAGTTGGGGGAGGGGCGATCGGGCTCGAAGTGGCCGAAAACCTCGCGGAGTCCGGTGTCGAAGTGACTATAGTCGAGCTGAGCGACCACCTTATCGCGCCTATCGATGCCGACATGGCCCTCCCGGTCCTCAAATATGTCATGGAAAAGGGTATAAAGGTCATACTGAACGACGGAGTCACAGCCATAGAGAAGGGAGACTCCGGCCTTACGCTGAGGCTTAAGGAGAGCGGGGTCGTGACGGACATGGTCCTAATGTCCGTTGGGGCGAGGCCCCAGAGCGAGCTTGCGAAAGATGCCGGGCTCGCTCTCAACGAGAGAGGTTTTATAAAGACCGATGAATATATGAGGACCTCGGACCACGATATTTATGCGGTGGGCGACGTCACTGAGGTAAGGAACTTCATCACGGGAAAGCCCGCTTCCATAGCCCTTGCCGGACCCGCCAACAAGCAGGGGAGGATCGCGGCCGACAACATTGCCGGAATAAAGAGCCGCTACGGAGGGATACAGGGAACGGGGATACTGAAGATATTCGACATGACTGTGGCCTTCACAGGCCTCAGCGAGAGGGAGGCCGAAAGGCAGGGCCTCCGGTACGACAAGGTGCTTACCTACCATCACCCGCATGCCGGCTACTATCCCGGAGGCCGGGAAATGGCGATGAAGGTCGTATTCGAGGTGCCGACAGGGAAGATCCTGGGAGTTCAGATAGTGGGGTACACGGGGGTCGACAAGAGGTGTGACGTGCTTGCCGCTTCCATACGTATGGGGGCGACCGCACATGACCTGACAGAGCTTGAACTGGCATACTCTCCGCCGTTCGGAACTCCGAGGGATCCGGTCAACATGACAGGCTTCGTCATTGAAAACATACTTGAGGGGAAGGTCGAAAAGGCCGAGTGGAGTTCCGTGGAAGGTATGCCGGAAGAAGGCGCTCTCTTTATAGATGTCAGGAGCGGCGACGATATCTCCGTATCAACGATAAGGATCGAGGGATTCGAAAGGATACCGCTTGAGGAACTTCGGAGCAGGCTCAGCGGCCTCGACAGGGAGAAACCCGTATTTGTCCACTGCCGTAACGGAAAAGAGGGATACTTCGCTTCCTGCATAATGAAGCAGGAGGGCTTCGACGTATCAAACCTTGACGGAGGGTGCCTCTTCAGGGACTGTTCCCTCTGCGGGTGCGGAACAGAAGCGGAGTGATAAATATCAAAGCTGCCGGCCTCCAATCCAGGGGAGACCGGCAATTTCTTAACTTGCTAGGCTCTTGATGCCCTTGTCGCATTCAGGATCGCGAGAAGGGCGACGCCGACATCGGCGAATACGGCCTCCCACAGGCCGGCGATGCCTGCCGCGCCTCCTATGAGGAATATCCCTTTCACCCCCAGAGCCATGAAGACATTCTGCCAGACGATAGCCCTTGTCTTTCTCGCTATACGGAGAAGCTCAACGACCTTAAGCGGGGAGTCGTCAAGGATGACAGCATCGGCGACTTCCACCGCTACCTGCGAGCCGAACCCGCCCATGGCTATGCCCGTTTCCGAGGTCACGAGCACAGGGCCGTCGTTTATGCCGTCGCCCACATAGAGGGTCTTTTCGGTCTCTCCTTTGCATATCTCCTTCAGTGCCTCGACCTTTTCATCAGGCATCAGTTCCGAACGGTAACCGTTGAGCCCAAGCTCGTCCGAAATAAGGCCGGCTACACTGTCACGATCCCCCGTAAGCATGTAGACCTCTCTGATTCCCTGTTCCCGAAGTTCCCTCACAGCCCTCCCGGATTCCTTTCTGAGGCTGTCCTGAAGGACTATGTAGCCCATGTAGCTGCCGTCTTTCATTACGTGGATCACAGTCCCCGGTGTGGAGACTTCCTCTGCCTTTATCCCGAAATCCTCCATAAGGGCTGCGTTTCCAGCTGCCGTTACCGAACCCCCAAGGGTAAGGATCATTCCCTTGCCCGAAGCTTGGGTAAGAACGGCTTCAGGGGCGATCTCACTCTCTCCTGCGGCCTCCCTTACAGCCGCAGCCAGAGGATGGGTAGAGCCTGACTCGGCGGAGGCAGCGGCCTTAAGGAGCTCTTCCCTCGCCGTACCCTCTGACGGGACGACTTTCGTTACCTTGAAACGGCCGTATGTCAGTGTCCCGGTCTTGTCAAAAATTGCCGTAGTCACCTTTGCAAGTGCGTCGAATACATTTGCTCCCTTTACCAGGATCCCCCTCTTTGAAGCGCTTCCGATGCCTCCGAAATATCCAAGAGGTATCGAGATCACAAGAGCGCAGGGGCAGGATATGACAAGCAGAACAAGCCCCCTGTAAAACCATTCCCTCAGTTCCCCGTGGCCGGTAAGCGGGGGGATGAAGGCAACCATGGAGGCGATGGCGAAGACTGCGGGCGTATACCATTTTGCGAATCTGGTGATAAATCTTTCGGTCGGAGATTTCCTGGCTGCCGCGTTTTGTACCATCTCAAGCATCCTCGCTATGGTCGAATCCTCAAAGGGACCTGCTGCCTCGATGGTCAGAAGTCCGTCAAGGGCAAGGGTGCCTCCGTGTACCGGATCTCCCTGGACCGCATGAACCGGGACCGACTCCCCTGTCATCGAAGATGAGTCGATGTCAGAAGCTCCTGACCTTATGATGCCGTCGATGGGGATCATCTCCCCGGGCATTACCTGTATGATGTCGCCTCTTACTATCTCTTTTGGATCGACCTCTATCGCCTCACCATCCTTCAGAACTCTTGCTGAGAGGGGCTTTGAAGCCAGAAGGGCTTTTATCGAGCGCCTGGATCCGGAGGAGGCCCTCTCCTGAAAAGCCTCTCCCAGCCTGTAAAAGAGCATGACGCCGACAGCTTCCGACATCTCCCCTATAGCGACAGCGGAGAGGGTGGCCGCTCCCATGAGGGTAAACTCATTGAAGATATCCAACTTTGATATCGCACGCAGCGCCGATCTGAGTACGGGCAGGCCGCAGACCATGTACAGAGCTATGAAAGCTGAACTCAGCAGGACTTTGTTGACAGAATCCAAGTAGAATTCTTCTGTGATCAGCAGCAGGAAGAATATTATGCCTGCCGCGGAGAGAAAATTTAACTCCCTTGAAAAGGCCGCCCTTTCCTCGTTTTCATCCTCTTCGCATTCGCAGAATATATTTTCATTCGCTGAACATGAGCAGCAGGAGCATTCACCTTCATTGTGTCCGCTCTCCCTCTCGTGCCGGTTTTCGTCTTCAGTGAAGCTCATTTTATCTCCTCCGGAATGTCTCGCTTATAAAAAAGGCAGCAGGCATAATTTTCGCCGTGCTGCCTGATGTCATACACAATGGCCTAATCGTCGAACCGTACAGTATCTCCTGTCTTTACTCTGCCGCCCTTGATGACCCTGGTGAATATGCCCTTCTGCGGCATTATGCAGTCACCGGTCTTTTTGAAGACCTCGCACTTTGTATGGCATTCCTTGCCTATCTGCGAGACCTCAAGCACCGTCTCACCGACCCTGAGTCTGTCGCCTGTCTTCAATTGAGAGAGGTCGAACCCCTCTGTAGTCAGGTTCTCGGCGAAGCTTCCCGGGACAAGGTCCGGAAGTTTTTCCATCATGGTCCTTATGTCCTCGATCGAGATCAGGCTGACCTGGCGGTGCATGAAGCCTGCGTGGGCGTCTCCCTCGATGCCGATCTCCTCAAGGAGGAGGCCCTCTCCGACGTCATGCTTGATCATACCCTTCTTTGGAGCCGTGCATACGGCTATTATCTTCCCTGCTGCCTCTTCTTTATTCAGCAACGCGATGATCCTCGCTCACAAATTTTTCTTCTTCCTCTTCCTGGGCCTGGACAGCAGCTCCTCCGCCGCAGGAACCTCCGCAGGCCGTGCATGTCGAGTGGGCCGGCCTGAAGCCCTCCGGAGCCCTGCCGGTCTTGCGGATAAAGTAGTCGGCTACCGCCGCCTCGATACCCTCCTGGGCAAGGAGTGAGCAGTGGAGTTTCGCCGGGGGAAGTCCCCCCAGAGCTTCGGCAACGTCCTTGTTGTTTATGCTGAGAGCTTCGGTTATTGTCTTGCCCTTCACCATTTCCGTTATCATTGAGCTTGTAGCTATTGCGGCCGCACACCCGAAAGTCTCAAACTTTATATCCTCGATTATCTCCTTGTCGTTTATCTTCAGGTATATCTTCATAACGTCTCCGCACTTGGGGTTTCCGACTTCGCCGATCGCGTTCGCGTCTTCAAGCTTTCCTGCGTTGCGGGGATTCATGAAATAATCCACTACTTTTTCGCTGTACATGATCCTGACATCTCCTTTTTGGGGATATTCGATATTTATTGGTTTTTCTTGTAGAAAGGCGACAGAGAGCGCAGCTTCTCCACGATTGGCGGGAATTTCTCAAGTACGTAGTCGATGTCCTCGTCATTCGTGTCCTTGCTCAGGGTCATCCTAACGGAACCGTGCGCGGTCGGGTGGTCGAGTCCAAGCGCCAGTAGGACGTAGCTTGGCTCGAGGCTTCCCGATGTGCAGGCTGAACCGCTTGAAACTCCGATTCCGGCTGCGTCCATCAGCAGGAGCATCCCTTCGCCCTCGACATACTTGACGCAGATGCTGGCATGGTACGGAAGCCTCTTTGTCCTGTGCCCGGTAAGCGTGATCTCAGGGATCCTCTCGGTAAGCCCGCCGATCAACCTGTCGCGCAGGCGTATCTCGTTGTCTATCTCACCGCTTGCAAGACGGTTTGCCGCCAGCTCCGCAGCCATTCCGAAACCGATCAGTCCCGGTGTGTTTTCCGTCCCGGAGCGGACCCCGAACTCCTGGCCGCCTCCGTGTATGACCGGGATCAGCTTGATGCCCTTTCTGACGTAAAGCGCGCCGACTCCCTTGGGGCCGTACATCTTGTGGGCAGCCATCGTCATCATGTCGATCGGGAGTTCCTTCACATCTATCTTGATATGTCCCGTCGCCTGGACGCCGTCCGTATGGAAGAGGACACCGTGTCTGCGGCAGACCTCTCCGAGCTCGGCCACGGGCTCTATTGTTCCTATTTCGTTGTTGGCGTACATTATCGACGTAAGTATCGTATCCGGCCTTATCGCGGCCTCAAGTTCCTTTGGGTCCGCCATTCCAGTCTCGTCGACGGGGAGGACCGTGTAGTCATATCCGTTCTTGCCAAGCCATTTCACTGTGTCCAGAAGAGCATGGTGCTCGATCGAACTTGTGATGATGTGTTTGCCTTTATCCTTAAGTGCCCATGCCGCGCCTTTGATGGCCAGGTTGTCAGCTTCGCTTCCGCCTCCGGTGAATATGACTTCCTTCGGTTCCGCTCCAATGAGCTGTGCCACCTGCGACCTGGCATTGTCCACTCCCTTTCTTGCCTCTCTTCCCCAGGCATGGAGGCTGTTGGGGTTGCCGTACTCTTCCGAAAAGTAGGGGAGCATGGCCTCGAGAACCTTCCTGTCGACCTGTGTCGTTGCTGAGTTGTCCAGATATACTTTACGCGGTGTCATAACAAGTCACCTCTTAATAGGATTTAGATTTTATCTTTTTTTCTATTGCAGCTGCACTGAGGCACTCTGCAAACATTAGCTGACTGGTCGATGAGATCCTGGAACGTGGTCCCGTCATAGACGCTTTCAAGCGCCGCTCTGGCTTTGTCCCAGAGGGGCCTGAAGACGCAGTCGTTGTAAAAGTCGCAGTCATCGTCCACCCTGGTGGTGCATTCGACCGGTCCCAGCGGTCCCTGGACGAATCTGATCACCTCACCGACGGTTATCTCACCCGCGTGTTTCAGAAGATAATACCCGCCGTCTTTTCCCCTTGCGGAATCGACGAGCCCGGCTCCCTTAAGGCTGTTAAGGATATTTTCAAGGAACCGCACCGGTATCGACTGCGCTTCCGCAATGGCCCCGATCTTGCACGGGCCTTCGTCCTGATGGAGCGCCAGCTCATAAATCGCCCTAAGGGCGTACTGACATTTTTGTGATATCGCCATAATCCTCACCATCCCTACCAAGCTAGTGAAGATTACTATTTTTTCTTCATGTTGTCAATACATGAAAGGCGGAAAAAATTGCTGAGCAGTCGCTGAGCAATAGCTGAGCGATGGCTGAGCAGTTGTAAGTGCGGTCAAACTATCGTCAAACGTTGTCAAACAGTAGTCAAACGATCGTAAGGGCCTGAGAACCTGCCCCCTCTCGTCGTTTTGGCATGATCTTCTCCTCGTCGTCCCGGTATGCCCTCGAGCCGGGATCCACAGGTTCAGATTTTGGGTTTTCTCGCATTTAAAGTCAAAACAATGGACCCCGGCTCAGTTGCATACCGGGGCGACGAGGGTGCATGGATTCCGGGGCTCAAAACCATACCGGGACGACGGGAATGATTGCATACGGGGATCACATAGAAAGCCCGGGCTCATGGGTTTAACCATCGCTTGCCAGTATCCTGATTGCCCATTGCTCGCCAATTGCTTGCCTGTACTTACTATCGCTTGCCCATTGCTTGCCTGATTTTTACCCGCCCTTAGAACTGCGACTGCTCAGCAACTGCTTAGCCATAGCTCAGCCGCACTTAGAACTACTGCTTGCCTGCGAAGTAGTGTAGCCGCAGGCTTTTCGAAAGGTCCTCCAGAAGGCGCATTCCTCCTACGCTGTTTCCTTTCCGGTCTAGGGAGGGGTTGAAGACCCCGATCCCCATCCTGCCTTCAACAACTGAGAGGATCCCCCCGCCTACGCCGCTCTTTGAGGGTATGCCCACTTTGATCGCGAACTCTCCGGAGCCGTCGTACATTCCGCACGTAACCATGAAAGTCTTGACTATCCTTACAGCCCAGCTTTCAGCGAGCCTTGTGCAGCTTATCGGATCCACCCCGTCGTTTGCCAGAACCATTCCCCAGTTGGCTAGGTCTTCTGCAGTGACGTTGACTGAGCACATACGAAAGTAAAGGTCGAGCGCCTCTTCAGGGTCCCCTTCGATTATGTTTTCGCTCTTCATCCAGTATGCCATGGAGCGGTTCCTCATACCGGCGCGCTTTTCAGATAGGTAAACTTCCTGGTTGAGCGAAAGGTTTTCGTTCAGGCAAACCTTCCTTGTAAGCTCCAGATAGAGTTCAAACGGATCATCTCCCGGAATGCAGCTTGCAGTGGCTATTGCTCCGGCGTTTATCATCGGGTTGAGCGGGTGGGGAGTCCTTGTCTCAAGCTTGACTATCGAGTTGAAGGAATCTCCGGTAGGTTCGAGCCCCACCTTGCTGAAGACCTTGTCATAACCCACTGTCTGGAGCGCCAGAGTCAAAGATATGGTCTTCGATATGCTCTGCATCGTAAAGGGTTCCTGCCAGTCACCAGTGGAATATGTCCCGCCGGTCACGGTCTTAACACAGGCCCCGATGTGCTCCGGGTCCGCCTTGGAGAGTTCGGGGATGTATGTCGCGACCTTTCCGGTCTTTGTACAACGCCTTCCTTCACTCAGCGCCTTTTCCAGGGCATCCTGTATGTCCCCCTCCGCCCCTTGCTTTATGGGCTCAGGGAGATCTTCAGAAACCTGTCTCATCGGGAGAACGAAAGAGCTGTTCATAGCTTCCGGGGATGATCAGTTTTTTCCTCAGCTGTATCTTGGGCATGCCCAGAACCACTATTCCGGATGCCGGGTCAAGGTGATATTTCTGTGCATCTTCGACAGGGTCGAAGCCTATGGATGTCCCAGGCGGAATAATGTTGTGTGCATCAACTATGACTCTGCGCAGCCTGCAGTTTTCCCCGATCTCGACATTCTGTCCTATTATGGACTCTTCGACTACTGCTCCCGGTTTTATGACGCAGTTGCGGGAGAGCACGCTCTTTCTTACGTAAGCGCCGAGTACGCGGCTTGCCTCAGCCCTCAGACAGCCGTCGACCGAGCATGAGTGGTCAGCGGCGGGGTATGTAAATCCAGGGGGATCAGAATATGATACAGTCCTAATAGGCCACTGCTGGTTGTAGAGGCTCAGCTCCGAGGGATGTTTGAGAAGGTCCATCTGGGCCTCCCAGTAAGCCTTGATGCTTCCGACGTCCTTCCAGTAAGGCCTGTCGCCGCCCGGAAGCACGTTGGTGGAAAAATCGTAGGCCATTACCTTATGTGACTTGTAAAGTGAGGGGATTATATCCCTTCCGAAGTCGTGGGAGCTGTCCTTCTTTTCGTTGTCGGAAAGCACCGATTCCTCGAGCATCTCCCTCTCGAAAATGTAGTTTCCCATAGAAACGAAGCTGAAGCCGGGCCTTCCGGGTATCTCCGGCGGCACAGAGGGTTTTTCCACGAAATCGATGATCCGGCCGTTCTCGTCAGTCGCTATGCATCCGAACTGGTTTGCCTCGGAAGAGGGGACGACATAAGCGGCGACAGTGACGTCGGCCTTGTTGTCCACATGGTACTGGAGCATCTGCTCGACATCCATCTTATAGACGTGGTCGGCAGCAAATATGCAGATCCTGTCAGCGTTGAAGAGGGTCACTAGGTGAAGGTTCTGGAAGATCGCATCTGCGGTGCCCTCGTACCAGCGTTCCCCGTCCCACATCTGGGCCGGTACTACGTTCACGAAAAAGTCCCGTCCGCGGAGGGCGCTGCCGAACTGCCACCCTTTGCCTATATGTTCATGCAGTGACTGACTTTTGAACTGTATAAGACAGTAGATAGAAAAAAGGCCGCTGTTGACCATGTTGGAAAGCGCAAAATCTATGATCCTGTACTTTGCGGCGAAAGGGACTGCAGGTTTAGCCCGGTATTTTGTAAGCGGCATCAGCCGTTCGCCCTTGCCTCCCGCCAGTACCATGCCGAGGACCCGGCCGTACTTGCCATGGATCATCTTGACCCCTCCTTAAAAAGCTTTTTGACGATGCCTTGCCATTTTTGGACAAAAGTCAGTTATTTTCAGGTCGAGCAGTGTTATGAATCAGAGATGGACCGCTGATATTACAAATAATTATAGCCTATAAAAAAATATAATCGATATTTTTTCTGTAATCGTTACAACTATTTTATTATATTTTAATTTGGTCAGGAGATCATAAAGTTTATGTTTCAGTAATGTAAAAATCAGTCTGACGTAAGGATGTCCCTGTAGAGCTCCGCGTAGGCCTTTGCAGAATTGTCCCATGAAAAATCGGAGCCCATGGCGTTTCTGATTATGCCGTCCCATCTCGTGCCGTCGTCTTTGGCCGCCAAAGCCCGGTCGATCGCCTTTTGAAGCTCTTCGTGGGAAAAGTCCTTGAAAAGGAATCCCGTACCGTCCGGCGATCCGTCTGCGTCGATAACGGTATCTGCAAGTCCGCCTGTTGCCCTTGCAACAGGGATTGTTCCGTAGGCGAAGGCTATCAGCTGTGAAAGTCCGCAAGGTTCGAAGAGCGAGGGCATCAGAAGCATGTCTCCGCCTGCGTATGCGAGATGTGCCTTGGCCTCGTTGAACTCCAGGATCTCATGCACAGAGTGGGGATACTCCTTCCTGAATTCAAAGACTTTTCTGGTGTACAGGTCGTTTCCCGAGCCGACTATCACGAACCTCGCCTTCTTTGCCAGAAAGGGTCTCACCGCGTCCAGCATTATGTCTATCCCTTTCTGCTCGGTCAGCCTCCCGACAAAGATCAGGATCGGCCTCCTGTCCTCTTTCCACCCGCACTCCTTCAGCAGCGCCCTTCGGCATTCTTCTTTACCGCCCATATCCCCGATACTGTAATTGGCGGGCAGGAGGGAGTCAGTTTTCGGGTTCCAGACGTCGTAGTCTATCCCGTTGATTATCCCGCGAAGTTTGTTTTTGTGGGCGACTATCACTCCGTCAAGCCCCAGACCGCCGTTGGGCGTCTGGATGTCCCATGAGTAGTTGGGGCTTACGGTTGTGAAGGCCTCAGTTGTCGTAATTGCGCCCTTCATCATGTTCACCTGTCCGAAATACTCCAAGCTGTCCGTGTCCAGGTTTGAGAACGCTCTGGGGCTGAATCCCCAGCCCTCAAGCACAGAGGGGGATATTATTCCCTGGAATGCCAGGTTGTGGATCGTAAAGACCGTGTCGTAGTCGCCGTTGAAGTAAGAGTAGTACCTGTGCCACTTCAGAGCTGCGGATACCGGAGCTGTGGTCCAGTCATGCGCATGGAGGAACTGCGGTTTCCATCCGGTGAGCCTCAGCAGTTCAAAAGGGGCGAAGGAGAGGAAGATGAAGGGCAGCACGGTCACGGCATCCAGCTTCTCAGGGTATATGCAGGGGTCGGAAAAAAGTTCCGGCTGGTCCAGCAGATATATGTGAAGCCCGTTCACCTCCGCTTCGAGGACAGATGCGGTGTAGGCCCGCCAGTTCAGCGCAACGCTTATCTCGCCTATCGGTTCCCTTTTCAGCCTGCCAATTTCCTCTGCCTTCTCAAGTACTCCCGGCCATGCAGGAATGAGCACCCTGGCGTCTATGCTCTGCTTTTTCAGCGCCTTTGGAAGAGTGCCGACAACATCTCCGAGTCCGCCCTTTTTCGCAAGCGGAGAACACTCGGGAGCTATATGAAGCACCTTGAGCGTAAAATTTTTATAGGCGATCATATCCTAAAGACCTCTGAAGACTGTTCCGTAAGCTTTCTCGCAATACTCTCTGACGACCCTGTGTGTGTTGAAGTAGCTTGCGTTGATCGAAATTGCCAGCTTCATCATTCTTATCCACCTTGGCCTGTTGTTGTAGTAGAGCGGCAGTATCTTGATCTGCAGCTTCCTGTACAGATCTTCCGCGTCCTGCGACTCATCGTATCCTCTCATGTCATTCGGTCCGGGTTCCGGTCCTATCGCCCAGCCCGTGTGCCCTTCCAGGCATCCTTCGATCCACCAGCCGTCCAGGACGGAGAAGTTCATTATCCCGTTGTGGACGCATTTCATGCCGCTCGTGCCCGAGGCCTCCCTGGGCCTCACCGGAGTGTTGAGCCATAGGTCCACTCCGGAGGTGATCAGCTTCGCCGGTGTCATGTTGTAATTCTCGATGAACACCACGGGCATGGCCGTGCCCAGCTCCTTCGATATGTTGTGTATCTTCTGCAGGATGTCCTTCCCCGGTTCGTCGTGAGGGTGCGCCTTGCCTGAGAATATGAACTGGATCTTTCCTGCGCCTATCTCGAGGAGCCTTTTTATGTCGGTGAATATGAGGTCTGCCCTCTTATATGTCGCGGCCCTCCTTGCGAAGCCTATTGTAAGAATATCGGGATCCAGCTTTTGTCCGGTCTCCTCGAACACCATGTCGAGAAGTTTCAGCTTTGCGGTCCTGTGTGCTTCCCAGATCTCCTCGTTGGGTATCTGTATAGCCTGCATCAGCCTGCTTGTATTCGTTCGCCATCCCAGGATGTACTTGTCATAGAGGGCCGCGAACGATTCGCATGTCCATGTGGTAGAGTGCACCCCGTTGGTCACCCAATCGATGGAATCGTTGTTGAACATCGCCCTGCTCACCTCTGCGTGCTTTCGTGAGACCCCGTTGACGTACCTGCTGAACTTCAGCGCCAGGTCCGTCATCGAGAGCCCGCTGCCTCCGACAGTGTTCCTCAGCTTCTCTATGAAGGTGCTCTCTATGACTTCGTTGATGAGGTCGTATGAGAAGAAGTCATGACCGGCTTCCACCGGAGTATGGGTAGTGAAGACGACCTGATTGCGGATCTTCTGAAGGTCAGGGTAACCCTGTTCCCTCAGGAGCTCAAGCGTTATGAAGCCCGCATGTCCCTCGTTCAGATGGAAGGTCTTCACGTTCCTGTAACCGAGGTCGCGGAGTATCCTGAGTCCGCCTATGCCCAGTATCAGTTCCTGGCATAGCCGGTATCTGTTGTCGCCTCCGTACAGTTCATCCGTCAGCGCCCTGTCCTCGGGAGTGTTCTCGGGAAGGTCCGTATCGAGGAAGAGTATCGGGATGGGATGTCCCGAATTTCCGATTATGGTATAAGACCATACCCCTACCTTTACCTCCCTGTGGTTCATCATGATGCTTACACTGTTGGGGAGGAATGTGAGCAGTTTTGAGGGGTCCCAGTCCACGGGCCTCTCGGTCTGTCTTCCCTCATTGTTTATCTTTTGCGCAAAATATCCCTTCTTGTAAAGGAGGGTGATCCCCACCATGGGAACACCCAGGTCGGCCGCGCTCTTAAGTATGTCACCTGCCAGTATCCCCAGCCCTCCCGAATAGGTCGGGATCTCCGGGGTAAGCCCTATCTCCATCGAAAAATAGGCTACGTTTCTGAATGCGGGATCCCTTTCCAGCGTAGACAGGATCGACTGGGCAAGATTGCCGCCATAATTCATATCTGTCATTTTTTCTCCTCCAAATCCGGTGCTTTCAAGATCGGAGACCAGGGAGGCCGCTCCGTTGGTGTACTTTCCGTTCCTGCCGTTTCCGTTGCAGTGGGTCTTATGCATTATTTCACGTTCGGCCGTGACTCTCGCGTTAGGGTATTCCTTGCTGTTGCCCTCTGCCTTTTCCAGGTCTGTGAGCAGGTCTGACATAATGTCCCAGTCAGAGAGGTTCCCGGCAAGTTCGGCGGCCCTTATGGCGAAAGAGATGACCTGCTTTGTCTCCACGCCTGAAATGTCGTTGAAAAACCATCCGCAGGAAGTGTACATGAACATCCGCATGCGCTCTGCCTCAAGTGCGGAGAGGATCGAAGCCCCCTCTCTTTCACCGATGCTTCCCAGATGCTTTGAAAGGAACTCAAGCCCTCTTTCGTATTCCTCCTTATTGTTGTGGCCTGCAGAGCGGAAGTGCTCTATCGAAAGGTTCCTGAGCTCCCATGGGTCGAAATAGGGCGAAACGGTTTCGGAAAATACTCCGTCCACCCTCTCTGCGAGCTTGTCGAACGCCTCTCTCAGAGGTCCCCTCCATGCCTGTTTCCAGCCGGGCTTTCCCCCCGTGCTGCAGCCGCAGTCGCTGCGCCAGCGTTCAATGCCGTGCACGCACGACCATGATGTATTTTCCCTGATCACGCACTCAAATTTTGCGGGATGGTCCTCAAGGAAAGTGCCGATATCCGGGAGGCGTACCTCAGGATCTGTTTCAAGCCTTTCAAAAAGGCGGGCGAGGGCCATCTCACCAAACTTATGGTGGTGGCCATAGGTCTCACCGTCTGTGGCGACGACCAGAAGCCTCTCTTCCGAGCGGATCTTTATTGCTCCGACCAGCGCGTCCCTGAATCTGTCGCCATTCTCCAGCAGTTTTCCGAAAGCAATGTCATGGGCCAGCCCGCCGTGGTAAAAGACGATCGTTATGGTTCTTCCGGAAGGAAGCCTGCAAAGGTATGGCAGGGTGACATCAAGTCCTTTGCCGTACGGGGTCTCTTTTCTCACTCCGTCGATGATGACAGCCTCGCACTGGCTCGGGGCCAGTATGGTAAAGCTCATGCCGTTTTCGCTGAGGATCTCAAGTGCAGCGGTGTTGACCGCCGTCTCAGGAAGCCACATGCCTTTGGGCCTTCTTTTGAAACGGTATTCAAAATCCTTGATGCCCCATATCGTCTGGGTTTTTTTGTCCTCTGCCGAGGCGAGCGGCATTATCATGTGGCTGTAGCACTGGGCAATGGCCTTCCTGCCCGACTCCCTGAGGGCCAGGTCGAGGACCGGGTCTTCCTTTTCGATCCATCTGTGCAGGGTTGGTCCGAAGTTGAAGCTCAGGTGTGAATAGTTATTTACGACAGATGCTATGCGGCCGTCAGGTCCCAGTACCTTTGCCGCGCAGTTCGGCCTGTAGCATTCGCTGGCTATCCTTTGGTTCCAGTCATGAGCGGGGGATGCTGTGGGGTCCTTCAAAACCGCGTTTGACCATGGATCTTCGCGCGGCGGCTGGTAGAAGTGTCCATGTACCGCAATATTAAACAACTGGCGATCACCTCCGCAGATTCCGCCGGTCGATCCGGCAATATGATTATACTATGACAAGGGGCAAATGCCACGGTGCCGGGTGGTGCTGCAAGGGGCACAACTGCTGTTGCGCTTGTTTTTTTTGGTCTTAACGATATAATTGAACAGGAACCTAAAATCGACCCTGCGGAGTGCGTGGAATACGGGTTGTGTCTTGAGCCAACAATAAATCCCGGCTGAACTTTTTTCCCGTCAGCGGCGGAGACCTCGTCGGTCGACCAAGCTTTGCGGGTGGGGTTCTAATCCTGTTTAGGAGCGGGTCAAGACCTTCCGTACACGGCTCTTGCGGGGTATTTTTAGCCTCTGTCAAACTAAGTGAAGGAGCAAATTTATGAACATCAAACCACCATTCTGGCATCCATCAGCATCAAAGGGCTTCATCATTGACTGGGACGGTGTCATTGCGGATACTAAGCTTGATTTCTCCGGACTGAGGGAACGATATTACGGAGGAAGAAGGGCTATGCTGCTTGAAGATGTTCACACACTTTCCCCTGAAGATCAAGTCTCCTTCATGAAAGAGCTGTGCGATCTTGAAATGGAGGGGGCCGGCAGGGCTGAGCCCATACCAGGAGCATTCGAGCTGATAAAACGGTTGAGATCCGAAGGCATCCCCTATGCGATAGTATCCAGGAACTGCCGTAAGTCGATCGAACTTGCAGCCAGGACCATCGGCCTTGAACTTCCCGAACATACGTGGAGCAGGGATGAACAGAAAAAGGTGAAGCCTCACCCCCGTTCCCTTACGGAGGCCGCTGCTTCTATAGGTATGGAACCTTCCGACTGTGTCTTGATCGGAGATTTTCTTTACGACCTGCAGGGAGCCAGGAGAGCCGGAATGAGGGCCGTCCTAGTGCAGAGGAACGAACCTGAGTGGGATGAATGGGCAGACGCTGTTTACGCCAAAATGACAGATCTTGTGGCAGACCTGGACGACCCTAAGCCAATAACGCCGTGGGAATACAGGGAGATACACTCAAAGCGCGGCGACAAGTGGCTTAACGCTGCCTACGACCTTACGCTGGAGCTTCCCGACACGACATCTCCCACCCTGGACTGCTGGCTTGTCAGGGCCGCCGCCCTGGGTATCGGGACCATAACGATCTCCGACGATTTTGTGCTCGGTCCTGTCGAATGGAAGGCCAGCCAGTCCTTTGAGCCGTACTTTATGGGACATACGATATCATTCATTGCCAAAAAGTACCTTGCGTCACGTTATCCCATGGCCACAGTGACCACGGGAGGAGAGGGGATCAAGGCGCCGAAGAACTCTCTTGACCTGACGAGGTTCATCGAAAGAAAGATCTTCTAAATGGAAGAGGGCAGTCTTTTCAGCCGGGGAAATGACCGTAAGACGGCACTTTATGAGATACCCCTTGCCGAACGCATGCGACCGGAGACATTGGACGACTACGCCGGTCAGAAGCACATACTTGGTCCAGGAAAACCCTTGCGTGTAATGCTTGAAGGCGGCAAAGTCCCAAGCTGCATCCTTTACGGCCCTCCCGGGGTGGGTAAGACCACCCTCGTCCGCATAATGTCCAGGGCTACGGGAAGGGAACTTCTTGAGATAAACGCGGTAAGCGCCAAGGTCGAGACACTTCGCACCCTTGTAGACAACGCAAAGACCTCCAAAAGGATCACAGGCAGGTCAGCCATAGCGTTCGTGGACGAGATCTACCACTTCAACACAAAACAGCAGAACGTGCTTCTTCCGTCGGTCGAGACCGGAGACATAATATTGGTCGGAACCACGACTGAAAACCCCTGGTTCGAGATAAACAAGACGCTCCTCTCGCGTATGGTCGTTTATATGCTGAAACCCCTTGAAGAGCAGGACATCGTATCGTTGCTTGAAAGAGCACTCTCAGATCAAGTGAAGGGTCTGGGCATGCTTGGCGTAACGGCTGAAAAGTCCGTCATAGGCAAACTGGCTGTGCTCGCCGGAGGAGATGCCAGACAGGCACTGACAAGGCTTGAGGCTGCAGCTTCATCTGTTGCGCTTGGCGGCGGGAGCGAGATTACCCTGAAGATAATCGCCGAAAGCACAGGAATAGCTACACAGCGCTACGACAGGGTCGCGGACGACCACTACGCGGTAATATCCGCGCTGATAAAGAGCCTCAGGGGATCCGATCCGGACGCTGCCCTCTACTGGCTTGCGAGGATGCTCGCCGCGGGGGACGACCTCAGATTCATCTGCAGGAGGCTTTGCATATTCGCATCAGAAGACATAGGCCTGGCAGAGCCGATGGCCCTTGTCGTAGCTCAGAACGCTGCCGCCGCGGTCGACAGGGTCGGGCTTCCCGAAGCCGACATAATACTTGGTGAAGCAGTCGTCTACCTTGCCTCCGCGCCCAAGAGCAACAGCTCTTACCTTGGGATAAGGGCCGCACTGAAAGCGGTGGAAGAGGGAGATCTCATGGAAGTCCCATATCACTTAAGGAATGACGGCGAAGGCTACATTTACCCCCATGACTCACCCGGCCACTGGGTTCCTCAGGCATACCTCCCCGAACAGAGGCGTTTCTACCATCCGGGAAGGATCGGGGCCGAGGCGAGGATAAGGGAGAGGCTCAAACTCTTCTGGAAAAGGTTTGCGGACGACCCGGAAGAGGGACCGGAACGCTGACGGAGACCATAGGGACAAAAAAAGGCGGCATAAGCCGCCCGATCATTTATTGCGTCAGTTGTTCATCTCCCGCTCTTCCTCGTCGACCTTGAGGGATATCATGTAGATGACGTCCGAAAGCCTGTTCAGGAAGGCGTAACTCTTTTCCGTGATCCCATTATCCCTGAAAAGTGGCGTTGCTGTCCTCTCCGCCCTCCTCGCTATAGTCCTTGCAAGGTGAAGAGCCGCGCCGCATGAAGAATCTCCAGGTCTGACGAAGATCTGGGCCTCTTTTATCGATGCCGCCACCCTGGAGGATACGTTTTCCAGTATCATGGGGTCGGGTTCCGGGAAATCGCATTCCGCGAAATATGCCATCGCGCTGAAAAGATAATCTTCAAGAAAGAATATGTCCTCGGAGGTCTTCGGAGACTTGCACGCTGCGCGGGCAAGCCCGAGAGCTGCCTGGCATTCGTCCAGTGTCCCGTATAGTTCCACCCGGATGTCGTCCTTTGCTATCCTTGTGCCGTTACCCAGTGAAGTCGTTCCCTTATCTCCGCCCTTTGTCGTTACCTTTATGTCCGCCATCATGTTCTCCTTGTGGATTCCGGCTTTAGTGGCGGATCCCACGTTCTTCATCGCCGCATCCGCTGGCGCAGGAAGAACAGTCGGAACAGCCGCAGTTGCTCTCGTGCTGGGATTTGAATGCCACACGGAGAGTGGCTTCCATGAAGAACTCCTCAGGGAGGACCATTCTCTCGTTCCCGTCAAAATCCTTCAGCGTCCGGCAGGGGAATCCGCCTCCGTCCGGGACCGTGCAGGAATCACACTCAGCGAACCCGACCTCCAGCATCATCAGTTCCTCGATGGGCGTCTCCTCCACGTCGATCTCCGGCGACTGTATAGTTACCATGTTCCCCGCCATCAGGGTATCCTGGGAGATCTCGTCAAGGATCACCTTCCTGAGCTTCAGCTTTATGTCCATTGGCTCAAGCTTCGGAGCCATCCTCTCACCGAAGTCGACGAGGTTCTCCCATGTCTCCTTCCATGGTTCGGGCTCGATGTCCTTGACTGTATAGTGCGAAAGAATAATATTTTTCATAATTTGTCCCCCTAATCGCCGCTTTGGAATTCCCTGTATATATTACAACATTTTGAAAGCTAAGGGCATTGCGGTCAAGGGATAATTCCGCTAGAATATCCGAGTTGAAACATTGCCGGAGTGGCGGAATGGCAGACGCAGAGGACTCAAAATCCTCCGGGGTAACACCCGTGGGGGTTCGACCCCCCCCTCCGGCACCACTGGAATACAGGATGGCACATCCTGCGGGAGTCAATTGGAAATCGATTGCAAATCTGTTGGGATCAATTAGTAAGATCAGGCAGTTGTAAGGGCGGCCGGGAAGTGCCCGGCGGCAAACCCCCAAGAATTTGGCAAGCAGTAGACAAGCGATAGCCAAGCAATGGTAAAACCTTAGGGCAATGATCAAAAACCTTTTAGAAAAACCTCTTCTTTTTATTCCTTATTATTTAAGTGCGGTCAAACGTAACATAGAATACTTATATATAAAAATTGACACAATATTTTACCACTTTGTTTATTATGAAATTTTATGGCGCAGAAAGAAAGAGGTGTCTTCATAAGTGAAAAAAGAGGCAGGGTTAAATATGCCCTCTTCACCAGGCAGCTCAAAAACCGGGCCAAACCGCCTGCAAGGTATCCTTCTTACTGTCCTGGTACTGTCTGTCGTCGCCCTTCATTTGCGTTTCTCATGGAACAGATACAATGAAATTGCCTCATCTGAGGCTATCATGCTGGCTGAGTCGGTAGAGTCGGTCATCCATCCCGAGCATATATTGGAGCTCTCAGGCAGCGAAGAAGATGTCTTGAATCCTGATTACATCTTGACAAAACTCAGCCTGTCAAATTTGGTAAAGACAAACAATCCGATCCGTTTCGCCTACCTTATGTCTCAACGTGACGGCAAAATAATTATCCTTGTAGATTCAGAGCCGCCCGATTCACCGGATTACTCCCCCCCGGGACAGATCTACGATGAGGCGGATGAAGAATTCAGATCTGCCTTCAAATCAGACAAGACAAAACTTATCGGTCCCGCGACTGACAGATGGGGAAGATGGATAAGCGCCGTCGTGCCGGTAAAAGACCCCGAAACCGGTGAAGTGATCGCAATCTTTGGCGTAGATTATTCTGCATCAGAGTGGTATGCCCGTTTAAGGGAGCGCATGATCCCCGATCTGGTGATAATAAGCCTCCTGATCCTCTTTTTTGTCCTTCTTCGCTTCTGGAGCCAGAACTCCACACTGAAGGAAGTAAGCAAAAAGCTGGCTCTGAACGAAGCCCTCTACCGCAGCGTATTTGACCAGGCACCGATCGGCATAGCTATAGTAAATGACAAGAGCTTTGCCACGCGATCTGAATATATACAGATGAACATCAACCCCATGTTTGAACGGATCATTGGCTGGAAAAGCAGTGAATTAACGGATATAGTGTGGACAGAAATAACACATCCCGACGATCTTGGCGCCGATCTTGAAAAATTCGATCAGTTCAAGTCCGGTAAAATTGATGGTTATTCGTTGGAAAAACGGTTTTTGAGGCCGGACGGATCAAGTGTATGGACAAACATGAAGATATCCCACTTTCTGGGCGGTCCGGAAATGCAGCCCATGCATCTCTGTCTTCTTGAGGACATATCCATGCGCAAGGCTGCAGAAGAGTCACTGACGGAGAGTGAACGCAGCAAGGCAGTTCTTCTTTCCCATATTCCCGGAATGGCATACAGGTGCAATTACGATCCGGACTGGACGATGCGGTATGCCTCCGACGGCTGTGTGGAACTGACCGGATATCCTCCGGAAAGCCTTATCAACAACAGAGATCTCTCCTTCAACGATATCATAACGCCGGAATATCGCGATCCCCTGTTCAAGGAGTGGAAACGTATCCTTTCCGAGCGGCTGCCGTTTAAGTACGAATATGAGATCACGACCCTCAGTGGAAAACGCAAATGGGTCCTTGAACTGGCGGAAGGCATATTCGACCGGAATGACGAAGTGGAGGCTCTTGAAGGTATTATCATCGATATATCCGATCGGAAAGAAATTGAGAATACCCTCAGGTATAACAACGACCATAACAAATGGACCGGCCTCTACAACAGAAATTATTTGGAGAGGACGCTTAAAGACGATGAAATAATGCATACAGACCGGAAAAAAGCTCTTATGTGCGTAAATCTCTCTGCGGTCCACTCTTTGACCACAGCTTACGGATTCAACTACACTCAGGAACTGATCAAAAAGATATCCGGATCCCTCAAAAAATTATGCACGGAAAAGCGTATGCTCTTCCATGCCCATGAGAACCGCTTTGTCTTCTTCATCAAAGACTACAGTGATAAAGATGAACTGCTTGAACTAAGCGATGCAGTTATTGATATGCTGGAAAAATTCCTTTCGCCGGAAAGAGCCGGAGCAGGAATAGGTATTGTTGAAGTAGACCGGAACAGTGGCCCCGACACTGACCAGCTTTTGAAAAAACTCCTGATCTCATCTGAGAAGGCCCTCAGCATACCGGGAAATGACTTTAACGTCTATATCTACGATGCTGATACAGAAAAGGAAATTGTCCGGGAGCAGAACATAAAACGCGAGCTTGCCTCAATCGCCGACAATGAGACCGACGGAGGTCTATACCTGCAATATCAGCCGATACTTGATCTCAAGTCAGGCCGCATATCAGGTTTTGAGGCACTTGCAAGGTTAAAAAGCGACAAACTCGGGTTTGTTCCTCCGCTCGAATTCATACCGATCGCGGAAAAGACAAAACTAATCATACCGATCGGCAAAAAAATCATTCTTCAGGCCCTCGGATTCATTGGCCGGCTTAAGGCGGCAGGCCGCGCAGACTTGACCGTTTCGGTAAATGTCTCTGCTATTCAGGTACTGGCAAATGATTTCAAAGAAGACCTGTTTAAGATGATCGACGAAATGAATGTCAGCCCTAAGAACCTCGGGATCGAGATAACGGAGTCAGTCTTCACCTCAGATTACAGTGTGATCAACTGCATACTTGGCGAACTTAGAGAAAAAGGGATGATCATAGCGATCGATGACTTCGGAACCGGTTATTCTTCGTTTGCAAGAGAGCAGGAACTTAATGTCGACTGCCTCAAGATCGATAAATATTTTATCGACAAGCTCTTAGAAGTAGACTCAGACAAAGCTATTACTGCAGAAATAATATCAATAGCCCACAAAATGGGGCACTATGTCATTGCAGAAGGCGTAGAGCATGAAGAGCAGAAGGAGTATCTGCTGAAGAACGGATGTGAAAAGATCCAAGGCTATCTTGCAGCACGGCCGCTGGATGAGGATGAGGCGATAAAGAAGCTATAGAGGCTGGCGGAGAAAGCATCCGCCGGGGAATTCAAGGGCTGTGGCTAAAACCACGGAGAATTTGCAGCTGAGAAACGCTGCGGTGAATTTGCCGGGTGGTTTATCCGGCGGAGAATTTGCGACATAAGGCGTCGCGGTGAATTAAACCTTGCATCCACTCACGTCGTCCCCGAATGCCTGTATCGGGGATCCAGCGGCTTCGAATCTAGTCTATGACTAGCTTTTTGGAACTCAAACAAAAGACGCTGGATTCCCGTCAAGTAGTGTCCGGGAACGACGGGGATTTTGGACCTCTGCGGCCTTTGGTCGCAATTCTCCGCGGCTTCTGAAGCCGCAAGTGTTGCTAAGTCAGCGCCGCGAGATGCCACAGTTGTCCGCTTGATGAAAAAAGAGAAGTCAAGTATAATATATAGCCTTGAGACAGTTGCGGTTTTCCGTAACGGATCTCGTCGACAGGGTCCGCTTGAGCTTCGGCTTAAGGACCCTTTTTTTTGCGAAAATATCGTGGTCAATATTCTTATGTTCTATCAGACCGATCCGCAACAGATTTGCAACCGACTCTGATCCACTCCCGGAGGATGCTGTTTCTGCCTATCTTTACGACTGCTGAGACGCAAGGGTGACTATGACGGCCATGTCTGCATGGCGGAGGGCAGGGCCGGTTTTTTCTTGTTTTTAAGTATTTCCCCAATGAAAGTTGAACCTAAAATAAGGGTCCCGCCGATGATTTGAAGGACGGTCAGTTTCTCTCCGATGAAGATCACGCTGAATAAGATGCCGAATAAGGGTTCCAGATAACTGTAGAGAACTATTTCAACAGATCTCATCTGAGTGGTCAGGGAGAAGAATATGGTATAGACGATACCGGTATGCAATACGCCTAACAGAATGGTATAAATGACCGCCGCAGCGTCCAGGTCCCGGATCGTTGATATATCCCCTTCTGCCAGAACAAATGGCAGTAAAACGATCATCGCCGCAGATATTTGTACGAAAGTCCCGGTTTGATTATCTACCCTGGACTTTATGCTCCGGTTAATAAGGATAATTGTTGCATAGAGCATTCCTGAAACTGCACTGAGTGCCATTCCCAGGTACCCGTATCCCTCCGACAGGTTTTGTCCGACGATCAAAACCAGCCCCAGAAATGAGAAGAAAACCACAGCGATCTGGATCTTTGAAATGGCCTCTTTCAGTAAAAGGGGGGCGGCTATCATCACATAGACCGGACACATGTTATAGAGGATCACAGTTGATGAGATACTTGTATGTTTATATCCATAGAATAAAGTCAGCCAGCCAAAGCCAAGTATCGAGCCGGAAATGATGTAAGGCTTTAACAGCCGCCATTCCACCTTTTCAGTATTTTTCATTTTCAATGCCGCAAAAAGGACCGGCAGTGCGATCAATGCCCTCAGGAAAGCCAGGCTCAGAGCAGACAATGGAATGGATCTTGTAAAAACTCCCAAGCTGCCCCATAAGACCATAACAAGAACTAATTTGATCCTGTTCATAAGCTCACTCCTAGTAATTCAGCTGCGTCAAAGTTAACAAATATTAAGGATCTGTATTGTATAAAATTGACACTATCCTTTTAATTGCGCTAAATATGTCGCCGGTGTGATCCCATACATTCGTTCTGCCATTGCTTCACGGCGATAAAAATCGCCGCTTCACGCGGCTTATTTACGCCGCACTATTTTTTTATCTCATTTCTGCTCTGTAGTATCTCAAAAACACTTGTTGGCGACATTGTTTGCCATTTCTTATTATGCCAGTGGGTGTATCTGATTACTTTTTTCAAAACCCACTCATCGTTTTCATATGACATAAAAAACTTATAAACTCTTTGCCCACTGTCAACTACCTTGGTTTCAGCTCTTGCCCCTTGTTCAGATTCAAAATTATCGGCATAAAATGCAGTTAAGTGTTTTACGATAAGTACTGCAGGATCCGGTTCCCCCGGTTCTGTTGCTTTTTGGATCTTTATATCGTAAACAGGGTCCACTCTCTCTGAAGTCTTCTTCCAGTGTTCGGGTTTTTTGCCTGCTTTCATATAAACAACGGAGTATTGCTCGCCCTTATAAGTATCAAGGACCTTTGCCATTTCAGTTTTACAATAGGCACTGAAGGAATTATATGTATTTGCATTTTCATTCTGCGCTGCGAAAACCCGGCAAGCGGCAGCCAAAAATATCAGAAGAATAATCAATATTTTTTTCATCTTTTAACACACCCTCTCGCTATAATAGGACAGTGCATACTTAGAAAGATTGTATCATTCTCGTGTAACTGCTATATATACTGTTACATTGAAATAGCATTTATCCGAGAAAGGAAGTAAAAAATATGAAAAAAATTGTATTGATATCATGCTCTGTTCTGCTCATAGCTGCATCTCAGTTTGCTGCATCAGCGGACCCAAAGCCTGACAATGAGGTTCTTTATCAGGGGTCAACAATAGAAGCGCTTTTAGCCGGGAATTATGAGGGCGTCGCTTCTGTTGAAAAAATAAAATCTCAGGGAGACGTTGGCCTGGGGACATTTACCGGACTTGACGGAGAGATGATCATACTGGATGGTGTGGTATATAAGGCTGCTAAGACAGGAAAAGTAACTGTCGAAAACGACAATGTACAAAGTCCGTTTTACACAGTTACGTCTTTTGAGGCAGATATAACTAAGAAAATTGAACCTTGCAGAATGGGCCTTGATCAATTGAGAACAAAACTGGATGAACTTCGAAAAAGGGATGATTTACCGTATGCGGTCGTTACCAAAGGGAAATTTCGATCAATAAAAGTACGCAGTGTCGGCCCATATCAGCTGCCGTTCCCACTTCTTTCCGATGCGCTGAAGGAACAGAGCGTATTTGAATACCACGGAATATCCGGAAGGCTGGTGGGGTTTTGGATGCCCGCATACATGGGCAATACAAATGCTGCAGGCTACCATTTGCACTTTCTTTCAGACGACTGCCAAAAAGGCGGACATGTGCTTGATCTAACTTTAAAAGAGGCTGAAATCATTATGGATGAAACGCCTATCCTTCACATCGAAATTGCCCCGTATCCGACAAAACCCTTAGAAAAACCGGACAGCTATAAGTCATAATTGCATTTTACCGGCAAGTCAGAGGGTGGATAGGTCTGACTTGCCGGGCAGTAAATTGGATCGGCCGAAAAAACTTTTTGCAGCAGACGGGTATAGATTGGAATTTATACCGTTTTCTGTGCCAGATAAGAAAGCAATAGTTCCTCTTTTTCTTAAATAAAATTTAAAAAGTATAACGTCTGGGGGCAATAACGATGAAAGTCATCAAGAAAGCAAAACCGCGTACCAATGAAGATAATCAGCAGCTTATAGATAATGTGTCGGCTATTATAAAAAATGTAAGGCTCAATGGTGATAAGGCATTGGTTGAATATAATATTCGATTCGACCAGAATCAGCGACGTAACTTAAGAATTAGCCGTGCAGAGATCGAGGCTGCCTATAATCTGATAAGTGAACAGGAATTAGCCGATATGAGGAAAGCCGCGGAACATATCAAAGCATTTGCAGAAGCGCAGAAAGCCACAATGCGCGAACTGGAGTGTTTTGAGACAAATCCGGGGATTTATCTTGGACATAGGATCATTCCGGTCGATTCGTGCTGTTGTTATGTCCCAGGCGGGAGTTATCCGCTCTATTCGACCGCCCTTATGCTGACCATCCCGGCTAAAGTCGCCGGGGTCAGGCGAATAGCTGCATGTTCCCCCTCAGTTAAAGAAAGTGAAAGTATTGATCCAAAAACACTGGTTGCAATGGATATCGGAGGCGCGGACGAAATATATGCAGTAGGCGGTGCCCAGGCAATAGCTGCATTCACATATGGCACAGGACAGATCGCTCCCGTAAGCCTGGTAGTCGGTCCCGGAAATCAATATGTAACAGAAGCCAAACGCCAGTGTTACGGCAAGATCGGGATAGATTTTGTGGCAGGACCAAGCGAAGTTCTTGTAATGGCTGAAGAAGGCGCAGGTGCGGATCCGCGCATAGTCGCAGCTGATTTGTTGGCACAGGCAGAACATGACCCTCTGGCAAAGGGAATACTTGTGACCACTGACGAAGCACTTGGAAAAGCAGTTATTTCATCAGTTGAAAAACAGTTGGCAGCACTTCCTACAGCAAACATAGCATCAAGATCGTGGGAGGATTATGGAGAGGTGTTGCTTGCAGACAGTCTTTGCGAGGCAATAGACATTACCAACAGTTATGCTCCTGAACATTTAGAGGTCATCGTTAATGAACCCAAAGAAGCAGTCCTCAGTCTGACCAATTACGGTTCGCTTTTCATAGGTCAATATACTGCCGAGGTGTTCGGCGATTATGCATCGGGAACGAACCATACACTGCCGACGCTGAAAGCAGCCCGTTATACCGGCGGAGTATGGGTCGGCACATTCCTCAAAGTTTGTACTCATCAGAGTATGACAAAACAGGCTATGCTCGAAATAAGCAGTCTTGTTTCAAATATGGCCCGCGGCGAAGGGCTTATTGCTCACGCAAGGGCTGCGGAGATAAGAAAAGAAATATACGGTCAAAATTAGATCAGCACAATAGTTGATCAAGCTTGATCTAATGATCGTTTATCTGCCCGGGTCGTTCGGGGCAGAGTCACAGCATGTTGAAATATGGTCAAACGGCCATGTGAATCACAATATGAAAATAAGGAGTATGACAATGGAAGAAATAACGATCCACGAAATTGATTTTGCTCTCATCAATGAATTTTTCACGGAGCTTGAACGACAGGGACCCGGCAGTGCAGAAGAGACTGTCAGGGCGTTAAGTTTTATCGGAAATATTTCAAACAAAACGAAAATTGCCGATCTGGGCTGCGGCACAGGCTTTCAGACAATGGTGCTGGCACAGAACACAGAAGCGACGATCACAGCCCTCGACCTTTTCGCCGGTTCGATCGACAAACTCAACGCAAAAGCCGAAAGGCACGGTTTGCAGGACCGGGTCAAGGGCATTGTCGGCTCAATGGATGATCTGCAGTTCGGCGATGAAGAATTCGACATCATATGGTCTGAGGGTGCGATTGGCAATATCGGTTTTGAAAAAGGGTTGGCTCACTGGAAGCGCTTCCTCAAAAAAGATGGTTACGTTGCCGTGACGTACGAGTCATGGTTCACAGACGATCGCCCCGCGGAGATCGAGAAATGGTGGACAGAAGCAGTCCCTGAGATCAGCACCATAGCACACAATATTTCCATCATGCAAAAGACAGGCTATATTCCGGTCGCCGCATTCGTACTGCCTGAAACCTGCTGGACAGACAATTATTTTATCCCGCAAAAAGCAAGGCAGGAGGAATTCCTGAAAAAACACCCCGGGAATAAGACCGCAGAGAATATGGTCGAATTCCTGAGAAGAGAGGCAGAGCTCTACTCAAAATACAAGCAATTTTATGGGTATGTCTTCTATATTGCCCAAAAAATTGGCAATTGGGGCAATTGGGATTTATAGCGGCGCTAACTTAGCAACACTCAAAATCCTTCACGTCGACGTATTCATATACGTCTTAGTTTGAATTTTTTCATGTTGCGTCGTTATCACTCGCTCTAAATCTCAATTGCGTTTGGTGTAAACAACCGCTAAAACCTTAAAACCTGCGTCGCTATCATCTCCGATCTGCTCCAATTGCGGCATCTCGTAGCGCTAGCTTGGAAGGCTGGCGGCTGAGTCGTCCGCCGGAGAATTTACAGCCTTCGGCTGCGGAGAATTCGCGTAGTCCATCGCTGGAGAATTTGCTGAATGAACCATTCAGCGGTGAATTTGCCCTCAAACCATAAATCTTGAATTCTCCGCCTGACGGAGTCAGGCAAATTCTCCGCGATGCGAAGCGAGCAAATTCTCCGCGGCGTTAAACGCCGCAAATTCTCCGCCCGATAGGTCTTCGGACAAATTCTCCGCGATGCAGTTTCCGCCTGCACTTACGACTGCTCAGCAACCGCTCGCGATGCTCAGCCATTGCTCAGCCGCATTTTAAAAACATGTCCGTACATTTTGTTAAAAATGAAAATTAACATCTTGTCTTATTGAATGTTTATTTGTAAAATTTAGAAAATTCGGTATGTTGTTTCTGTCAATATTGCCGAACAATTAAGAGAACGATATTAGGAGGTGAGTGGCCGGAGGATAAAGATCAAAATGAAAGCAAAACTGGAACCTGCTTAAACTTAGGATAGGCGGACTCTCTTTTTCAGTGCTTCAGGCTGCATTAACAATTGATTAAGATTATATAAAATCGTAGACAAATATAATGCAGCGTGATAATCTGTGAAAGGAGCATGGGGCGGTGTCTCCATTTTATCGCTTTATTATTTTAATTTTAAGGGGGAATTTTTTGTGGAAGCTATATGGAAAATCAACGGTGTGATCAATGGGATCGTCTGGGGCCCATGGATGCTCACCCTCTTGGTAGGTACGGGCGTCTGGTTCACTTTGGTTCTTGGTTTTCCCCAGGTAAGATATTTTGGTCTCATGATCAGAGAAGTCTTCGGCAGGCTCAGGGAAAAGAGCTCTGAGGAAGGAAGCATCTCATCTTTTGCCGCAATGGCTACCGCACTTGCCGCAACAGTGGGGACCGGTAACATCGCAGGCGTCGCTACGGCGCTCCACCTCGGAGGCCCCGGAGCTCTTGTATGGATGCTTATATCCGCTATATTCGGCATGACGACGAAATTCTGTGAAGTTACGCTGGCGGTCAGGTTCCGTGAAAAGGATGAAGAGGGACAGTTCAGGGGCGGCACGATGTACATCCTTGAGAAGGGACTTGGAATGAAGTGGCTTGCAGTACTCTTCGCCCTCTTCGCGTTCCTTGCCTCCTTCGGCATAGGAAACATGGTCCAGGCCAACTCGACAGCCGAAGGAATTTCTATGGCATTCGGCATCCCGCATATATACACTGCGATCGCCCTGGCAATACTCACCGGCCTTGTCGTATGGGGCGGACTTACAAGTATCGCGACTGTTACGGTCTACCTCGTTCCCTTCATGGCCATCTTCTACATAATCGGCGCATTTGCCGTTATTTTCCAACATATGGATGCGATCCCCGCAGCAATATCAATGGCTTTCCAGGGAGCTTTCGGAGACCCGATGGCTCTCCCGGGAGCGATATCCGGTTGGGCAGTCAAGACGGCGATCACACGCGGTATAGCACGCGGAGTCTTTTCAAATGAGGCAGGCCTTGGCTCTGCTCCTATGGTCCACTGCACTGCTAAAGTAGACCATCCCGTGCGCCAGGGACTCTACGGTCTCTTCGAAGTTTTCATGGATACTATAGTTATATGCACACTTACAGCGACATCGATACTTACGACGGGCGTTCTGACCAGTCAGCCCGAACTGACCGGAGCCCAGCTCTCCCTCTCCGCTTTCTCAATTACCCTCGGAGGAGCTGGCACGGTTATACTTTCGCTGGGGCTCTCTCTGTTTGCCTTCTCAACGATACTCGGATGGTACTGGTACGGAGAGACCGCGCTTGTCTATCTGTGCGGTCCCGGAATGATCAAGCCGTTTAAAATTGCCTGGATAGTCCTCGTAGTTCTCGGCGGATGGGGCGGAGCAGGGATACTCACAAACCTGTGGGATCTCTCTGATACGCTCAACGGACTTATGGCCATCCCCAACCTTATCGGACTCCTTCTGCTCACGAAGGAGCTGAGACGGCTCACTGCCGATTTTGACGCAAAGATCAAATCGGGTGAACTTAGGAAGTAACGTTTCAATAATTATCATCAGAACAATAGAAAGAGAGGGCTCCTCATACGGGCCCTCTCTTTTATTCCATACTTTTTATGCTCTGGTACGCTTGTGTGTCCTGCTCAGTCCCTGCACATCGCGATCAGGTCGACGAGAAGCGCCTGTCCGGTCTCACGCCTTCCCGCACCCGGCCCGATGAGGGTCACCTCTCCCAGGTTGTCGCTAGTGATCGAAACGGCGTTCGTTGCTCCCTTGATGGAAGCAAGAGGATGTGAAAACGGGATCTCCTTTGGTGTCACATATGCGTAAAGCATCCCGTTTACCCAGTTCAGTCCGGCGATCAGTTTTACTGCGTAGCCGCTGTCAAATGCCTCTTTGATCTTTTCCGGGGTGACGCAGGTTATTCCCTGCCTTTCCACCTCTGATACAGGGATGTCCTTGCCGAAGATGATCTTTGCAAGGATGGAGACCTTGCCGGCTGCGTCCCAGCCCTGTACGTCACCTGAGGGATCAGATTCGGCATAGCCCAGGGAAGTTGCCTCCTCAAGGGCTTCAGCGTATGATGAACCTTCGTCGCTCATTTTCGTCAGTATAAAGTTGGTAGTCCCGTTTAATATTCCTTCGAGTTTCAAAACGGTACATCCGGCCATTCCCGAACGGAGCATCTGGAGGAGCGGTGTTCCGCTCATCACGACCCCCTCGTACCTGAATTTTGCACCGCAGCTCTTTGCGAGTGTGCTGAGTTCATCAAAAGCTACCGACACTGGGCCCTTGTTGGTGGTCGTGACATGTATTCCTCTTGAGAGGGCTGCCCTGATGTGGGACAGACCGGGCTCTCCTGTCTTCAGATCTGTCGGGGTGGCTTCCGCCAGCATTGTTGCGCGCGACTTCTCGAGCAGTTCTCCGAAAGTGCCCTGTCCTTTTGGGAATGAAGCGAGTCCCTTCCCCTCCTTAAGGCTTCCGACGACTTTTTCCAGGTCAAGCCCTTCGGGGTCGAGGACAGTACCCTTCATGAGGTCGGTTATCAGCGTAACTCTGAAATTAAATCCATATTTTTCCGACAGTTCTGTACGTTTTTCACGCAGGATCTCAAGGAGCGCGGTCCCTACGTTGCCGCATCCTGCCAACGCTATGTTGTGTATCATCGAAATACCTCCTCTATACTTACAAATACAAGTCATTTAAAATATATTTGATGATGTGAAAGTATAGCATATAAAAAATAAAATTGCCCGCCGAATACTCGTTGAGGGTTTTGGGCGGGCAACTTTTGATCCTATTGGCAGATCACTTTTATTTGACTATGCGCCTTCTCTTAGGACGGTCGGTATCTCTTTCCCTGGTGCCGGAAGGCCTGCGGTCGCGGTGGGGTGCCCTGCTTTCTGGCCTGCCCTTGCCGCCGTCCCTGTGGTCGGGCTGATCATGGGGACGGGGCTCTATCTTCCTGACAGAAGTAACGTTGAGCCCTTCCCTCTCGAGCCGCTCCTTCCTTGCTTCAAAAAGAGCGGCGCCTTTTGCTGAAAGTTCGATCGATGCACTGTTGTCGCGCAGCTTAATGTTGCCTACGTCTTCCCTTCCGACCCCTATGCAGCGGCACATGAGTCCGAGAAGTGCTCCTACTTCCCATCCGTCGTCGCGGCCTTCAGAGAACTGTACCATAAGTCCTCCTCCCATAACGGGCCTTGCGCTCCTGTCTTTCCTGCCGTCCGAAGTTCTGCCGGATGAGGCGCTTGTTCCCTGGCGGCCTTTGTCGTTCCTTGACTTTTCCCTGTTCATCTCAGCCTCTACGTCAGTCCTGATCGAATATCCGGCAGGTTGGTCCCCGTATGCCTTGGCAAGCAGCCCTGAGACGAGCATCATGGCTTCGTCACGGGTAAGGAGTTCCTCAGCCCATGACTGGAATTCGTCCGATTCGAGGGCATGTTCGAGGAGTGTCTTCTCAAAACGGATCCTGGCCTGTCCCTCTATCTCGAGAGCGTCAGGTGCCGGTATCCATTCCATCTTCATTTTCGATCCGGCATTGGAAGCCATGAATCTGAACTGTTTTGCCTCGCGTGCTGTGAGCAGGAGCATATTGCTTCCCTCATGTCCGGCCCGCCCCGTCCTTCCGCTCCTGTGAACAAAGGACTCAAGGTTCTGGGGCAGACCGAACTGGATGACGTGGCTTACGGCATCGATGTCGAGGCCCCTTGCAGCTACGTCAGTTGCTACGAGAATATTGACACGGCCTCCTCGAAGAGCTCCAAGAGCCGAGTTTCTCTCCCGCTGGCTCATATCACCGTGGATGGGTGTGGCTTTGAAGCCTATGTCGCAAAGTTTGTCCGCGATGTCCTGAGTCTCCGCCCTGGTGCCGCAGAAGAGAAGCGCTCTGCTCGGAGCTTCCCATATCAGGACGTTGGTAAGCCCTTCAAACCTCCTCCGGGAGGGGATTATGTAGGCTTTCTGGCTGATGTCCTCGTGGGACGTTATGTCGGTGACGAGCGAGATCTTCTTTGGTGCGTTCAGGTACTGTCTTGCGAGGCTCATCACCTCGGGCGGCATCGTCGCGGAGAAGAGCCATGTCCTTTCGACATTGTCCATTGACTGGAGGATAGCCTCCATTTCGTCGTGGAAGCCCATGTCAAGCATATGATCTCCCTCGTCAAGCACTATGCTGTGGATCGATGATGTCTTGAATGTTCCCCTGCGTACATGGTCGAGCACCCTGCCGGGTGTTCCGACTACCACGTTGGCCCCGTCCCTGAGCGAGCGGATCTGTCTCTCCATGTCAAGGCCGCCGACAAGTGTCGCCACCCTTACTCCGCACTCCGATCCGAGCCATGCAAATTCACGGGCCGTCTGCTGTGCGAGTTCACGGGTGGGCGAGAGGACTATTATCTGCGGCTCCCTGGTCTTTGGGTCCATCGAATTGATCAGGGGAAGTGCGAAGGCAAGGGTCTTTCCCGAACCCGTCTTTGCCTGGACGATTATGTCGCTGTCGATGAGCGTCTCGTCTTCCAGTACGCAGACCTGGACCGGCATCGGTGTTTCGAAGCCCTTACGTTCCAGAGCGCGCAGAAGTTCCGGCCGCAGATCGAAATCTGCGAATTTTTTTGTTTCCTGTGTCATTATATGATTACCTCCCATGTTGCATCCAGAAAGGATGCTCTGCTGCGCCATTGCATGAAATCCCTACGTGTGGCACAACTCAGGTAAGGCGATCATAAAACTCCCCAGCGGAACAGGCCGCGATAGCGGAAAGGTTTTCGTGCAACAGCAAATGGCTTTTCCAAGCCTTGTGATATCGGCAAAAAAAGTGAGGCTCCCTTAAGGGCCTCCCTTTTTGTTGCCCCATATGTAGAAGATTTCTACAACCAAGCTATTATGAACGATGATTAAAAATTGTCAAGAGCAGTATCATCAGATGTATTTAACTTTACTTAACTCTCTTTACTTACTTTACTTACTTTTTGAGACCGGAAAAAGAAAATGTTTGACATGTTTATAAAATGATGTTAATATACCCAGCAATCTGCACGAAAGGGAGGAAGTTTGATGTTGTCGAATAAAATGATGCAGAACATCATTATTATAATTATCAACGCGGCTCCTCCTCGCAGGAACGGCGCTTAGCGCTGTATTACCAAGCGAACGGATGGAGCCCTTCATTTTGAAGGGCTCCATTTTTTTTCTTCCGAGAGGATTTGAGGAATACAAATCTTTAAACATAGAATGGATGGAGGAGTAATTATGGAAAACAGAAAGAAGAGAACACTTGAGGTTAGATGGCATGGACGCGGCGGACAGGGCGCAAAGAGCGCGTCGGCAATACTCGCAGAGGTCCTTTTTGAAGAGGGCAAGCATGTTCAGGCGTTTCCTGAGTACGGTGCAGAACGTCAGGGCGCTCCGATGAGAGCGTACAACAGGGTGTCGGATACTCCCATCCGCCGCCGCTGCAGCGTAGAAAATCCAAACATAGTCGTCATAGTCGACCCCACTATGGTGGTGAGCTCGAACCCGTGCGAGGGCTGTGTGTCCGATGCCGTCTATGTCGTAAACACACCGGAGGACGCTCAGGTGCTCCGCAGTAGGATGAACCTTTCGTCGGATGCCAGGGTCCTTGTTGTCGACGCAACGAAGATAACGCTTGAGGAGCTGGGACAGAACAGACCGAACGCGCCTCTTCTCGGAGCACTCTCACACCTCTTCACAGACGTTTCAGCAGAAACTTTTGCCGACCACTTTACAAGAAAAATGAAGCAGCTTCCCGCCCCTGTGCTTGAAGCCAACCGCAGAGCTATCCTCCGCGGCCGCGAGGAGGCAGTATTGGCATGAGCAAGCCGAAGTGCTGGCAGGACGTCCCCCCCGGAACGATATCATGGGGCGCGTCAGCCAGGGATGTCGAGACAGGTTTGTGGAGGAGCATGCGCCCCGTCCTTGACCGGAACAAGTGCATATCATGCCTGAAATGCTGGCTGCAGTGTCCCGATGCCTCGATAGAGACGAACGGAGAAGGAAAAGTGAACGGAATAAACATGTTTTTCTGCAAGGGGTGCGGGGTATGTGCCCAGGTATGCCCCGTAGGAGCAATATCAATGCATCAGGAAGCAGATTTCAGCAACGAGTGCAGGGAACACGGGGAAGATCCGGGGAGAGTGGCAGACCATGTTAAATAAGAGAAAAGAGATGACTTCCGGCAATCTTGCCTTTGCGGAAGCTATGAGACAGGTGAACCCCGATGTGGTAGCAGCATATCCGATCACACCCTCGACAGAGATCCCGGTGAAGTTCGCTGAGTTCGTGGCTAACGGCAAGGTCGATTCGGAGTATGTCGCGGTCGAGAGTGAGCATTCGGCGATAACGGCATGCGTCGGCGCATCAATATCCGGTGCGAGGGTCATGACAGCCTCAAGCGCCAACGGAGTGGCGCTGATGCACGAGATTTTTCCGATAGCGGCAGCATTCCGTGCTCCGATAGTCTTCGGACTCGTAAACAGGAGCCTCGGAGCACCCGTAAACATCCACTGTGACCATTCAGACAGCATGCCCGAGCGCGATTCGGGATGGATACAGATCTACTGTGAAGATGCGCAGGAGGTATACGATTCGGTCCTTCTGGCGGTAAGACTCGCGGAACACGAGGATGTTCTCACCCCTGTATTCGTATGCCAGGACGGCTTTATTACAAGTCATTGCTTTGAGCCTGTCGAAATGCTTTCTGACGAGGCTGTCAAAATGTTCGTAGGCGAGAGGAAAGCCAAATACCCGCTCCTTGACGTTGACAACCCCGTATCATACGGCTCATTTACGATGTCGGAGTATTATTTTGAGATCAAGAGGAACCAGATCGAGGGGATGAACAGGGTCCCTGAAGTTTACAGGGAGCTTACTAAAGAGCTCGCGGAATACACGGGCAGAGAATATCCGGCGATAGACGCCTACCGTGCCGACGATGCCGACTACCTCATCGTAATCATGTCCTCCGCGACCGGCGTTGTAAAGGATGTCGTCGATGAGATGCGGGAAAAGGGCGTTAAGGCCGGATGTCTGAGGGTGCGCTTCTTCCGCCCCTTCCCTTCGAAAGGGATCAGGGAGCTGGCAAAGGGCAAGAAGGGGATCGCGGTCCTCGACAGAAGTGCGAGTATAGGCGGTACGGCCCCGCTGGCAGCCGAGGTCAAGTCGGCCCTCTACGGACTGAGCGAAAGGGTGCCGCTGCAGGAGTACCTCTTCGGGCTCGGCGGCAGGGATCTCTATCCCAGGGATGCAGAAAAGGTTTTCTCAAGGCTTATGGACAAAGACTTCAGCGATATCGTTAGGTATATCGGTCTGCTTGAAAAGGATGAAAAAAATGGCGGGAATTAACCTTAAGGAACTTACGAAGAGGGAGAGCCCCCTCACAGAGGGGCACAGGATGTGCCCCGGATGTGGAGCCCCGACTGCGGTAAGGCAGGGTCTAATGGCTGTCGAGGCTCCTGTCGTGATAGTGGGTGCCACCGGATGTTTTGAAGTGTCTACGACGGTATACCCCTACAGCGCGTGGAGGGTACCGTTCATGCACATCGCTTTTGAAAATGCCGGTGCCGGAGTTTCCGGCGTTGAGGCGGCTCACAGGGTGCTGAGCAGAAAGGGCACAGTGAAGGAAAATATCAAGTTCGTAGCTGTAGGAGGCGACGGAGGCACATATGACATAGGGCTTCAGTCCCTTTCGGGAGCGCTTGAGAGAGGACATGACTTCACCTACATCTGCTACAACAACCAGGGCTACATGAACACCGGAGCACAGAGAAGCAGCGCGACTCCTGTCAGCGCGAGCGCCACTACATCGCCTGCCGGAAGCGTTATTCCCGGTAAGCTCCAGAGGGCAAAGAATCTTACTGAAATAGTTGCCGCGCATGACATACCTTATGTCGCGCAGACGACCCTGCACGACCCGATAGATGTCATCGCAAAGGTCAAAAGGGCGATCGAGACGCCGGGCCCGGCGTTTGTAAACATACTTGTTCCATGCCCGCTCTTCTGGAAGATCGATCCTGCCGACCAGGTCAAGGTATGCAAGCTCGCCGCAGACAGCCGTTTCTGGCCGGTCTATGAGGTCATTGAGGGCAGGCATGTACTCTCGTACGACCCCAAGACCCCGGTCCCGGTTGATGATTTCCTTATGATGCAGGGACGATATTCCCACCTCTTTAAAAAGGGAAAAGAGAGAACTGACCTAATAGCGCAGGGACAGGCCGATGTTGACCGGGAGTGGGAGAGACTTCTGAAGAAATGCTCCGGTTGATCCGGCGGAGTTTATCCCAATATTGAACGCAGCGTGAAATATATCTGCCTAGGGCCTGCCCCGCTTAGGGGCGGGCCTTTATTGCAGGTCCCTGTCTGCAGAGGCCTAAGCGGTTGCCCCTCATTGTTTGACTCGTTATAATATGATAAGCGGTACAAACGGTTGCACTATGGGGTGTTCGGATGAAGGTCACGATGCAGGATGTAGCGGTTGAGGCCGGGGTGGACAAGGCGACGGTGAGCCGCGTCCTCAAAGGGGACCACCGTATTTCAGAAAAGACTAGGATAAGGGTGATGGAGGCGGTGAGGGCGCTCAATTACCGTCTGGACAAAAACGCCCGCAACCTTTCCATGAACAGGAGCGGACTGATAGGCCTGGTAGTACGCAACTTTTCGTCAGCCTGGTTTCCTCTCTTTTTGGCAGGACTTGACAGGACTGTCACAAATTCGGAATTTGAGATCGTAGTCAAGTCTACCGAGGGCAACCCGCTCAGGTCGGCCAGGGAGTACGGCAAACTTACCGACAGGAGCGTTGAGGGCATCATCTGGTGCGATCCGGACAATTTTCCCGGAGCATCCTCGGCCCCGATAGTCACAGTAGGTTTCAAAAAAGATGGCGCATACTCCGTTGTCCTGGACAAGGAGTGCGGTGACCCGACCTTTGAGACCGGTGCGCTTGCCGGAAGGCTGATGCTTAACATCATCACAGGCAAGCCTGTGCCTTCGCGCGAAATACTGATAAAATGCAGCAGCGGGGAAACTATATGAACATTGCATCGAAATGCTTTCCGCGTAGGGCATCTTTTGTATTATTATTCATGATAACGCTCACCTTTGCATTTCCCCTTTATGCGGAAACAATTTTTGATCCTGGGGACGTATACGGCCCCAGGATAGAAAAACTCTGTATGGTAATAATCACTAACTCGGACTCCCAGGTTCTGGCAGCCGAGAAGGGAGAACTGGATATCGTCAGCGATATCACAAGGCCTTCCGACATAGACAGGCTGAGCCGCCATCCAGGGCTCTCGATGTCCCTTGCAAGAGGTTCTCATGCCTTTTTTCTGCTGCTCAACAATAAGAGCAGACCGTGGAACGACCCTGAGGCAAGACATGCGGCTGCTGAAGCTATTGACAGGAACAATATGGTGCGAACCATATACTCCGGATACTGCGAGCCGATAAACGGCTGGCTCCCTCCTGTCTCGCCTTGGTCGATGCCTGAGAGCACAAGGAACATCTTCGACAGGGCATCAGCGAAAAAGAGGCTGAGCGACAGAGGATACAAATGGAGTCTTGCCGGGGAACTGATTTACCCTGATGGTACCGCGGTAGGAAAGATGAAGCTCCTGACCCCTCTGGCGAGGGTAGCCCCGACGACTGCAGAGCTGGCTGAACAGATAGCCGATTCGCTTAGGTCGGTCGGTTTTCCTGTCGACGTGGAGCCGATGGATTTTTCAGCGATGGTAGGCAAACTTGACAGAAAGGAGTACTCCCTCGGTGTCATAGCCTGGAGCATGGGCAGGAACCCCGATTCGCTCTACTCTTTCTACCACAGCTCTATGGACATCCCCGGCGGTTACAACATGACTTCAACTTCCGATCCGGCACTGGACAAGGCCCTCTTCAGCCTGAGATACGCGAAAAACAGACATGAGGCCGAGGAGGTTTCAGTCAGGTCGCAGAAGCTTCTTTCCGGACTTATGCCCTCCATACCTGTATACAGCAGATTTTCGGTCTCAGCGGTCTCAAAAAAATGGAAAAACGTCTTCTCTAACGAAAAGATGACTGCTGACAACATATGGACGCTTCTCATGGCAGAACCTGCTGACGGCAAGATGAGGCCACTTAACATGTTGCTTGCGGAAGAGCCGAGGAACCTTAACCCGTTCGTCGCAAGCAGCGCATATTCATGGCAGGTCCTCGGGATGATCTACGAAAGCCTCATCGGAACTGACCCTTTCACACTGGATGACATGCCTTCCCTTGCTGCTTCCTGGTCAGTTGATACTGCGGGAAAAGTGGGCAATGAACATACCAGACTGCTCTTCAGGCTCAAAAATGACCTGAAATGGAACGATGGGACTCCGATCACTGCCGCGGATGTAAAGGCGACTTTTGATTTTATCAGAAAGAACAGGATCCCAAGGTTTTTTGACTCGGTAAAGAACATAAGATCAGTCAATGTGACCGGCAGCCATGAGCTTGAAGTTGAGATGGAGGGCACCAGTTACTGGTACCTTGACAATGTCGGAGGTCTGCCCTGCATGCCCGCAAAGGTGCTGCATGCCGTCAAAGACTGGCAGAACTGGAACCCCCTGGACCCTGAGGAAAAATCAGGGCCATACGGCCTTATAGGATCCGGGCCGTTCATGTTTGATGAGTACAGGCCTGGTGAGTTTGTAATGATGAAGAGGAACGGCCATTACCGTATGCTTGAAAAGAAGAGCGTGAAGACTCAATGAACAGGAGATGGTTCTGGGGGAGAATATTATCCTCGATAGGAGTCCTGGCCGCGGTGCTTGTCCTGAATTTCATCCTCTTCAGGATAATGCCGGGGGATGCCGTCGGAACGATTATAGACCCCAATTTTTCACCTGAGGCGAAGGATAGATTGAGGGAGCTCTACGGACTGGACAAGCCGCTTCTTGAACAGTTTTTCATATACATCAAGCAGATGCTCACCTTCAGTTTCGGCCTCTCATTCCTAAGCAGAAAGCCGGTATGGGACGAACTGCTTTCCCGCCTTCCCGGCACTCTCTTTCTGATGGCCTCTTCGATGGCGTTCTCGGCAGTAATAGGCATATGGTTAGGGATCAAGGCCGCGCTGAACAGAGGCAGGCTTGCCGAGCGGATAGTACTCAGGGCAGGTGCGATCACGGCATCTTTTCCGGGGTTCTTTGTCCAGCTTGTCCTTATAATGCTGCTTGCGAGGACATTCCCGTTATTCCCGCTCAGGGGAAGCGTATCGATCCCTCAGCCCACGGGAGCTGTCTCAGTTACTCTGGACTATCTGTGGCACATGGCACTGCCTGTCCTGTCCCTGACCCTGATGGGTTTCGGAGGATGGGCGCTCTACGTCCGAAACCTTATGGTAAAGGCTCTCGGTGAAGACTTCGTGCTGATGGCCAGGGCCAGAGGACTATCAGAAAACAGAGTGGTCTATGGACACGCCTTCCGCACGATCCTGCCGCCGATACTTACGATCCTCCTGATGTCCGTGCCGGGACTGGTTTCCGGCGCGGTAATAACGGAATCGGTATTTTCACTCCACGGAGTGGGGACCTTTCTTCTTGAGGCTGTCTCAGGACATGATTATCCCTCTGCCGGAGCATCCTTCTACATGCTTGCCCTTATAACCGTTATCTCAAACATGCTTGCCGACATAGTATACGGGATGGTAGATCCCAGGGTGCGGGTGGGAGGCGGAGACCAATGACGGATATCCTGAGACGTAAGAGCGTCATACTGCTAATATGCATATTCCTTACCGGCCTCATAGGTCCCGCGCTTATGGGGAGACACCACTCTGACGTGGCGGGCGCACCTTTCGCAAGGCCTGTCTGGTGGAACAGGGAACTTCCGCTCTCTTCGGAATACGCTGTGGGGAATGACGGTGCCGTTATCGACTGGGAAAAGCTCCCTCCCGAAATTTTTGCCCTGAACGGGAAGATAACGGCAGATCCCGGAAGCGAGGTCAGGATAATATGGTCGACCCCTGAGGGCGATATGCTTTTGGGTACGCTTGAAGGAAGCGGCATATATTGGATAAACATGGACGGAAGGGACATGATATTCAAGCAAGAACTGGGACTGCCCCTCATAGGCAAAAGCGCAGAATACCTCTTCCCTTCAAAGGGAAGATATGAGATCCGGACTGAAGGTGCCCGTGAGACGGAACTGAGTCTCTCTCTTCCCGGAGGCAGACAGGGACTGCTCGGTACCGACCAGAGGGGGCGTGACATACTGACCCTGCTGGTATACGGGATCAGGACCTCTCTGACGGTCGGCATAAGCGCAACTTTGATAGCAAGCCTTCTTGGGCTCGGGCTGGGTCTTGCGACTGGATATATAGGCGGATGGTTTGACTCGGCCGTAATGAGGACAGTCGATGTCCTTCTCTCGATACCTACCCTCCCGATAATGATGGTGCTGGCCGGGCTGTGGGGAAAGGGACTGTGGCAGCTTGTCCTTATACTGTCGATATTTTCGTGGATGGGAACAGCCCGTTCAGTAAGGGCTCTCGTGCTTACGGTAAGGGAGAGTCCGTGGGTCGAGGGTCTCAGGGCCCTTGGTGCCGGCCGGGGATACATCCTCCGGCGGCACCTTGTTCCCGAGGCTGCCCCCATACTGCTCGCCAATGTGGCCCTTGGCGTTCCCGGAGCCATCCTTGCGGAAGCGGGGCTCGCATTTCTTGGACTGTCCGATCCGAGGCTCATATCATGGGGCAGGATGCTTCATGAGGCCCACTCTTTCGGGGCCTTCACAGAGGGAGCATGGTGGCTGCTGATCCCGCCCGGTCTCGGTATAGTGGCCCTATGCCTCATCTTCATGGATATAGGACGATATCTTGAAGAGAAGATAGACCCAAGGCTTGGGAGCGGTAAAAATGCTTGATATCAAAGATCTCACGGTAAGATACAACTCGATGGGCAGAGTGACAGATGCTGTCAACGGCATATCGCTCAGCGTAGAAAAAGGCAGCTTCACGGGCCTTGTGGGGGAGTCCGGAAGCGGCAAGAGTACCCTGATGATGGCCCTCCTCGGACTTCTGCCGCCCCGTACCGAGGTCAAAGGAAAGATACTTTTCAACGGGACCGACATACTCAGGATGTCGGACAGGGAGATAAGGGATATGAGGTGGAAAGAGATCGCTCTCGTACCTCAGGGGGCACAGAATTCATTCACCCCTGTGATGAAGATCAAAAGCCATATCAGTGAGGTGCTTTGCGTTCACCTAAAAATGCCTGGCGACGAGGCCGAAAGAGAGACCGCCAGGCTCCTAAGCGAAGTGGGTCTGGATCCCGGAATAAAAGAGAGGTATCCTCACGAACTCTCGGGCGGACAGAAACAGCGGGCATCGATCGCCCTTGCGCTTGCCTGCTCTCCCTCTCTCCTCCTTGCCGATGAACCGACGACCGCCCTTGATGTCATCGTCCAGGCGGAGATACTTGAGCTTCTTTCAAATCTGAGAAAGACCAAGGGCCTTTCGATACTCCTCGTCACGCATGACCTTCCCCTCGCTGCAACGGTATGCGACAGGCTCGTCGTGATGAAGGACGGTATCATCGCGGAGACAGGCACACCGTCAGAGATAGTGAGAGACCCGAAACATCCCCACACGAAAGACCTCGTCAGGGAGATGTTCGGGCAGAGGGATAAAAAATGATGGACAGAAAAGTTGTCGAGACATCAAAAGTTACTGTAAGCTTCAGGTCGAAAAGGGGAGACATCCATAAGGCTGTGAACGACATATCACTCTCCCTCTCTCGGGGGGAGACGCTTGCTGTGGTAGGCGGATCCGGAAGCGGCAAGACTAGCTTGCTCCGTGCTCTTATAGGGCTCGTTAGACCCAATGCGGGACACGTGATACTTTATGGGAAGTATCTTTCACAGCTTGGGAAAGACGGGCTTGCAGAGGTGAGACAGAGATGCGGATATGTCCAGCAGGACCCTTACGGAGCCATACCGCCCGGCCTGACTGCGCTGGAGGCTGTCTGCGAACCTGCTGTCATAGCAGGTGTCAGGACCGGAAGAGAAGAGATAAGGGAGAAGGCAGTCAGCCTGCTTGCAGAACTTGGCCTTAAGGGAGAGAGGATATTGGGTTCCCGGGCGGCAGGCCTTTCCGGAGGACAGAGGCAAAGGGTTCAGATAGCAAGGGCGCTCATGCTCTCACCTGGGATACTTCTCTGCGACGAACCGACCTCAATGCAGGATGCTTCGACGCGCGGAGAGGTCATTGAAGTCCTTGCAAAGCATGTGGCTGACGGAACGGCAATGATATTTGTGACACATGACCTGGTCCTTGCAGGAAGGGCTGCAGAGAGGATAATGGTGATGAAAGAGGGTTTCCTCTGTGAGGAGGGACCCTCAGATAAGATCCTTAATGCCCCGGATGACCCCTATACAATAAAACTTATCAATTCCGTTCCCAGTTTCGGGAAAATCACCGCCTGAGAACGGTATTATCCATCGGTCCGCCAAATATTTAAATTTCTTTCTTAATTTTTATGTGATATTATTTTTGGATTTGGTGTATGATTTCATCAATAATCCACGGAGGTGTTTTGCATGTCAGTAATGCAGGATTTCAAGAAGTTTGCAATGCGCGGAAACGTTTTGGACATGGCAGTAGGTGTCGTTATCGGTGCGGCTTTTGGAAAGATAATAGCGTCGTTGGTAACTGATATCCTAATGCCTCCTATCGGACTGCTGATGGGCGGGGTTGATTTTTCAAACCTCTTCGTCAATCTTTCAGAAACTCCTGCAGCAACGCTTGCAGAGGCGACAAAGGCTGGTCTGCCAGTGATCGCTTACGGTCTTTTTATCAATGCTGTCATCAATTTCCTAATCCAGGCATGGGCGATATTCTTGGTGATACGTTTTGCCAACAAACTTATGCCGCCTCCCCCGGCTCCTGCCCCGTCGCGCAAATGCCCCTTCTGTTACTCGGATATAGACGACAACGCCACAAGGTGCCCGCACTGCACATCACAGTTGTAGACCGCCCGCCCTGTCCTGAATTATAATTTGGGGGAAGGTGATTATTTTCCGTCATTGATGGACAGGAGGGAAGAAAGTATGAAAAAAAGCGGAAGGGTCTACTCAATAGCTGTAAGTCCTCAGAGGGGACAGCTGAAAAAAGAGGTCCCGGAAGCCATATTCATCGCGGGCAGGGGCATAGAAAACGACGGACATGCAGGAGACTGGGGCCGTCAGGTGACATGCCTCAGCTTCGAAAGCCTCCGTAAGGCCAACGCGGAGAAAGGGCTGAAGATGGGGCCGGGCGATTTCGCGGAAAACGTACTGACCGAAGGGCTTGACCTCTCATCACTAGTGCCCGGGAGCAGGATAAGGCTTGGTGAAGATGTCATGCTGGAGGTCACTCAGGTAGGCAAGGAGGACCATCCAAGCATAGTCAGCAGGACATTCGGAGTCAGCCTGCTTCCTTCAGAAGGACTCTTCTGCGTGGTAGTTGCGGGAGGAAAGGTCAAAAAGGGCGATGCGGCGGTCATAGAATGAAAAAGAGGTCCGGGATCTTCCCGGGCCTCTTTTCTGCTCATTCAAGATATCAGTCGCCGGCCACTCTTATGTGTTCACGGATATCAGCCAGCGAGACCCTGGTAAGTTCGCTTCTTGGAAGATTGCTCAGTATTTCCCACGCCATGTCGAGCGAGTAGCCTATCTCCCTTTCCTCTTCTTTGCCCTGTTTAAGGAACTTTTCCTCAAAGAGTTTTCCAAATTCCAGAGACATCTTGTCATTCTTTGAAAGTTCATCCTCTCCGACGACACCGGCCAGGGAGCGGACCTCCTGGACCCTGCTGTAAGAGGCGAAGAGCTGGCTTGAGACGCTGGGGTGGTCTTCCCTGGTGTATCCTTTACCTATACCGTCTTTCATAAGTCTGGAAAGGCTTGTCAGGATGTCTATCGGAGGGTAGATGTTCTTTGAGTCAAGCTCTCTTGAAAGCACTATCTGTCCCTCGGTAATAAATCCTGTAAGGTCGGGTATAGGGTGGGTAATGTCGTCGTTCGGCATCGTCAGGATCGGGATCTGCGTTACGCTGCCACTGACGCCCCTTACGACGCCGGCTCTCTCATAAAGGGAAGCGAGGTCGCTGTATAGATAGGCCGGGTATCCTTTTCTGCTGGGGACCTCTCCCGCCGCGACTCCGATCTCACGCAGGGCCTCACAGTAGCTTGTCATATCCGTGATTATTACAAGGACATGCAGACCAAGTTCATATGCCAGATACTCTGCGGTTGAGAGCGCCATCCTTGGGGTGGCTATGCGTTCGATAACAGGATCGTCAGCAAGGTTGAGGAAAGTCACGATATTGTTGCTGTGCCCTCTGCTGGAGAGTTCCTGCGTGAAATATGCCGCGTCATCGTGTTTGATCCCTATCCCCGCAAAGACAACGGCAAAATCATCCGACCCCATGATCTTAGCCTGTGTTGCGATCTGGACAGCAAGCTGGTTGTGAGGCAGTCCGTTCCCTGAGAATATAGGGAGCTTCTGGCCCCTGATGAGTGTGGTAAGCGTATCTATAGCCGATATGCCCGTGTTTATGAAATCCTTCGGATACTGGCGCGCCATTGGGTTGAGCGGGAGCCCGTTAATATTTACCCGTTTGCCTCCGTAGGTCTCGCCGCATCCGTCTCTAGGTTCTCCCAGACCGTTGAAAGTCCTGCCCAGCATGTGCTTTGAGAGCCTGATCTCAAGGGGTTTTCCGAGAAAACGGAGTTTTGTTGTGTTTGGGATGAGGTCTTCTGTACCTGTGAACACCTGCACGAGCGTGGCCTTCTCGCTGAGCGACTTGACCTGCCCGTGTCGCATCTGCCCCCTGCTGTCACGTATATGGACGAGCTCTCCGTAGCCTACGCCGCTTACGTTCTCGACCAGGACGAACGGACCTTCGATATCCTTTACACCAATATATTCAGCATTCGCCATAAGCTACTCACCTCCGAGCTTTCTTGTTCTTTCCGCAGCTACCCTTTCGAGGTGAGCATTTATCCTCTTTCTGACAAGGGCAAAACCTTCGGCGTCGTCCGGTGCGAGTTCCCTCAGGTGGGTTATCGAGTCGACAGATTCGTCCTCCTTGATAAGGGAGATCGGGATGCCCTTGCGTACCAGGTTAAGAGCCTTATTATAGAAATCGATTATCACGTCCAGGATCTCAAACCCCTTTGAGGGGGGGGAGTATGAATCCGATCCGAACGAATTCTGCTGGAGATATCCGTTCTTTATCAGGAAGGCCGTAAATGCAATAAGTCTCTGATCGTCAGGCAGAACGTCCTCACCGACTAGCTTTATGACCTGCTGGACCTTGTTGTCCTCAGCGAGGATCTGGCGGACTTTGTCCCTGGTATTTCCCCACCTTGGGTCTACGTTGGAACAGAACCACCCGTTGACCTCTTCAGCGTATTCGCTGTAGGAGTCTATCCATGAGATCGCAGGATAGTGCCTCGCGTTTGCAAGGTTTTTGTCAAGTCCCCAGAAACATCTTATAAAGCGCTTTGTATGTCTTGTAACAGGTTCAGTGAAATCTCCTCCGGGAGGAGATACAGCCCCGATAACGCTTATGCTGCCGTTTTCACCGTTCAGTGTCACGACTCTTCCTGCCCTCTCGTAAAATTCAGCCAGCCTGCTGGGCAGATAGGCGGGGAACCCTTCTTCCGCGGGTATCTCTTCGAGGCGGCCGGAAAGCTCGCGGAGGGCTTCCGCCCACCTTGATGTCGAGTCTGCCATTATTGCGACGTCGTATCCCATGTCCCGGAAATATTCAGCAATAGTGATACCGGTGTATATCGAAGCTTCACGTGCTGCAACAGGCATGTTGGAGGTGTTCGCTATAAGGATCGTCCTTTCCATAAGAGGCCTGCCTGAGCGGGGGTCTTCAAGCACAGGAAACTGCTCGAGGACGTCCGTCATTTCATTTCCCCTCTCGCCGCATCCGATGTAAATGACGACCTGAGCGTCGCCCCATTTGGCCAGCTGGTGCTGCGTTACCGTTTTCCCTGTCCCGAATCCTCCAGGAATACAGGCAGTGCCTCCCTTTGCTATCGGGAAAAGTCCGTCGATGACTCTTTGTCCTGTGACAAAAGGCTCATTCGGAAGCAGCCTTTCGCGGTAGGGACGCGGAGTTCTCACAGGCCATCTCTGGATCATCGGAATCGCAACTTCACGGCCGAAGGCATCCTTGATCTTTGCGACCATCTCGCCGCCTTTGTGAAATCCTCCGGATATCACCCAGGTGATCTCTCCTTCCATGCCGGGGGGGGCCATGATCCTATGGAGAAGCAGAGGAGTCTCCTGTACCGTAGCTATCACAGTGCCCCCTGTTACCAGGTCGCCCGGCTTTGCAACAGGAGTGACCTCCCATGTCTTGTCCCTGTTAAGCATATTGACGGATGTCCCGGGAGAAATGTACATCCCCTCTGATTCAAGAAGGGAGTCCAGCGGGCGGCCGATGCCGTCAAAGAAACTTCCTATAAGTCCGGGGCCTACCTCAATTGAGAGGGATTCCCCGGAACCTGTGACGGTCTCAAAAATTTTAAGTCCGTCAGTGTCCTCGTAGACCTGAATAGTTGCATCATCGCCGTCCATGCTTATGATCTCTCCCATAAGCTTTTTGGGTCCGACGTTGACAACTTCACGCATTGCAAAATCACGCATATTAGAGGCCTTGATTACAGGACCATTAACGAAGGTAACGATACCTTCCTTATTATTTGGGGCGAAATTTGTCTTAGCCTCCAAAACCCATTCCTCCTATAGCAGCGGCAGAAGCCGTTCGGCCAGCGTATCGGCCATTTCCTGTGTCAGACTTTGCCAGTCGGAGTTGACTTGTCTGCGGTTATCTTTGGTTGAGACCCAGCATCCCCCCAATATGGGGGCCGGTTCCGGATCGAATACCAGTTCTGTTCCCGGAAGTACCTCGCTTACCTTGGATATCACTTTGTCGGCAAGGCCGAGGTCGACAGCCGAAAGCCTGAACTTCAGGCCCTCTTTTTCCCTCAGCGAATTGACCGCGTCTACACAGATGCCTGCCAGTATATCGGCATAATCTTCACGGTCCCTGAGATAGACCAACTTGTCCTGGAGCCTCCCGAGCGCTTCTGAAAGTATCCTGTTCTGAAGCCTGAGCGTTTCAGTAGATTTTTCTCTCTCTGCAGAGAGTATCTGTCTGCGCCTGATATCCTCGGCCCTTTTTCTCGCATCCTGAAGGATTATGTTTGTTTCGTTCTGCAGTTTCTCTGTCTCCTTCAGCATCCATTCCTCGGCTTCACGTCTCGCTGCCGTCGTCAGATCCTTTTTTTGCGCGTCTGCTCTGTCAAGGATTATGTCCCTGAGTGTCCCAATTTTTTCATTGGATACTTCTTTCATTACATTTTCACCCCAATGGCTTCCTGTACATAACGGGTCAGGAAATCTGGACCCCGTTTTGTACCGAATCTGTCAGGTATCTCAACCACAAGAGGCAGATCTCCGCGCTCCCGCAGCTGCTGAATAACATCCGGAGCCATTTCCGCAACTTTTTCTGTAACTGCGAGAATGGCAAGGTCCGGTATCTTAAGCGCTCTGTCAATTGCGGCAAAAGCTTCATCCGCAGTGTGAACGAGACAACCCTGGATGCCGGCAAGCCTCATGCCTACCAGGGAATCATGGTTGTCGCTCACAATGAAAGCTTTCATTTCTGTTGTTATACCCTTATATCCGCCCCAGTATCAGAAGGGAGACGATGACTCCGTATATGGCGATACCCTCTGAAAGGCCGAGATAGATAAGGGTCGTCCCCAGCATTTCAGGTTTTTCCCCTACCAGTCCGAGCGCTGCGGATCCGACGCTCGCAACGGCAAGCCCCGCTCCGAGGCATGCGAGTCCGGTTGAAACTGCTGCGGCTATAAAGCCCATGCCCGCGCCTGTTCCAAGAGGGGCTGCGGCCGCCTGAGCGAATGCGGGGTGCATCGTGAGAGAAAGCGCTGCGCCTGTGAAGATCAGAAGAGACGATATCCCGAGTCCGGAAAGATAGAATACCCGTCCTCCTTTGAATCCCCTGCGCTGCATAAAATACCCCAGGCCTATCATCGTTGCGACAGTGCCGCAGCAAACTGCAAGTCCAAACATTCAAAACCCTCTCCTTTTCTGTAATTGTAAAAAATTATCAATTCACTGTTTTTATCGTTGTAGTTGTCCTGTCAATATATTGTTATTTCTGTTCGGCCGCGGAAACGTACTTGGAACCGTCCTTTTTCCAGCCGACAGGTTTGAAAGCGCTTCCCCCTCCCTTGTAAAATTTACCGAAGAACTCGTAGTATTCGAGTCGCAGAGTCTGGATAAATACGATGAGGCCTTCCAGGCATACGATCACGATATTTCCTATCACGAGTATTATTCCCTTCATTACTATCCCGCCGGGCAGTGAGTGGACCATCTCTGAGAGCATGATCACCGCCAGTGACAGCCCGACGTGGTTGAGGGCGAATGCGGCGAGCCTTACAAAAGAAGCTGTGTTAGAGACGAATGACATCAGGTTGTGCATTATCTCAAAAATGTTTAGAACGACAGATTCTCCCTCGTCCTTCTGATGGAGCAGATAGCGCGCAAGCACATCACGGAATATCATCAGCAGCATCAGGACTCCGATCCCGGCCCACATGATGTCGGCAGCTACTTCGGGTATCTTCGTTCCGGTCATGTATATGGCAGCCAGGGCGGCCATTGTCCAGTAGAGCATAAGTCCTGCCATACCCTGTCCGTCAAAAAGAAGCCGGCCAAAATCCTTTGCCCTGTACTGTGTGATCATGTTCAGTACAAGTCCGAGGCTTATCATGAAGACTCCCATGCAGATGGCCACTATGAGCAGCTTATTGGTGTCATGCATCGGAGAGAGCCACAGCGCCGGGATAACGTTCTCCAGCCCGAAGATGCTTCCGTACAGCCCTCCGAAAACGATGGAACTTGCCGCTGCGTATTTCATTACCTGGCCGAAGGAACGCTTCATCATCCCTTTTTTTACAAGGACGGAGGAGGCCAGGAATATCATCAGCCCGTGTCCTATGTCTCCGAACATGAAACCGAAAAAGAGTATGAAGGATATTGCCACGATCGGGGAAGGGTCGATCTCTCCGTAGGAGGGAAGGCTGTACATCGACACTATATCCTGGAAGGCCCTGAAGAAGGGGTTGTTCTGAAGGAGTGTGGGTACCCTTATGCCTGAATAGGTTATGTCCTTTGTCTCCTCCACCATGACCGTTGTCATAGGGGCTTCCTCTTCCACCGTCTTCCTGATCTCCGCAAGGGTATCGGCAGGTATCCATCCTGAGAGAACATACATGCCGCTTACCTCTCCGCGGCCCTTGCAGACGTCATAAACCCTCTGCATCGTGTAGAGCTGCGAATACAGAAGCTCGTATTCGGCGCGTTGCTCCCTAAGCATGTCCTTAGCGGCCTTTGCAAGCCCCTTGATGGCCCGCTGGTGGTTGGCGATGCGCTTGTTGACCTGGCTCAGCGGATCTTTTCCCTTTAGCTGCTCAGCTATCGATTTTAATGAAAACTCTTTGAAATAGACCGCTTCGAGCAGTTTCCTTGTCGACTCTTCGTATCCCTTTACAGTCAGTACGAGAGCCCATGTGTTTCCGCCCACCACATTCAGTTCGCTGACCGTGATGGGAGATTCCTCGCTGCTCTCTGTCAGTCTCTGATAGTTTTCGTTGGACAGCCTTCCGAAGAAGGGTATCAGGAATTTGCCACCCGCGAGTTCTTCCGGACCGAACTCGGTACCCTTAAGCACTTCGACGAAGAGCTTGGTGGCCGTGAGCAGTTCTTCTTCCTCTGTCATCACAAGCCTTCGCTTTTCCCATACCTCCAGCCGTCTGGAAGTCTGGTCCACCTTGCGGCGGGCGGCCGTAAGCGTAAACTCTCTGGTCAGGGTCACAGGGGAGGGCTCGGGGATCATCTCTCCAGCTATCTTCCATACGGTGGAGACCTTGTTAAGGAGTTCGTCGTACGGGTTTTCTGTCTCGGTCGTGACCTTGGACCTGAGGGACCTGTCGTTTACAAGAAGGTCGAGGGGCAGGGGCTGGAAGCCTCCTGTCAGCACCATCTGACGGGCTACAGGCTCCATCTCCGAATCCGGACCTATCATGGTCAACGCGACCATTTTCATTACTGCCATTTGGGTTCACCCCCGCTGATTATAGGCCTGATAAGGTAAGTCGCCGCTTGGCTGCGGTCATAGTCATACCTTACGTCTTCAATAACACGTATGATGTCGTCCAGTTCATGGGATTTCAGTATGAAATAGCTTATGGCTGTGTGGAATCCCGGCGGCCCCTTCTCAAATATCGCAAGGGCTTTTAAATAGTTGTACCGCTTGATGGACATTTCAAGGGCAAGTTCCCTGTCTTCCTTTTCAAGCGCATCCCTGAATATTTTTGCGTAGACGGGGAAAGACAGCTCAAGTCTGTCAAGCCTCTCCTCCCATGTCGCGCCTCTTGCCATATCCCTGAGATGGTGCGTCTTTACCTTGTATTTAACAGGGAGCATCCTGCTCAGGGTCTCTTCCATCGTCATCTGGTAGTACCATGTGCACCTGTGGAAGTGATACAGGTTCAACAGGTCTATCCTGCTGCCGAATAAGGGCTCAAGCAGTTTCTGCTCTTTTTCCGGCAGATTTTTAAGGTCGTTATACAGGGAAGATTCGACCAGGTTGTCTATTGCGAGTTCAAGCGAAAAGAGGGACTCTTCTCCGTTTATGAGGTGTCTGACCGGTTCCGCGACGGCTTTGTAATATTTTGTATCCTTCAGGGCGTCAAGGGCTTCACCGTAATCCCTGCTGTTCAGCAAAAGGCCGTACGACAATTTCGAGCCCGGCACCACGAATAGGCGTTTTCTCATCTCGTCCCTGTCCAGTCTTTTGACCCTTATCCATCTGAAAATGCTCTTGAGGTGCTCTGCCTCGTACCACCCGAGCCAGTCAACGAAGAGCTCCCGTTGTGGGCCGGCCAGATATGAGAGAAAGGCTGTAGCTTCAGAGAGGATAGCAGACCTGACGGCATTCTCAAGGTCCACACGGTGGACTTTTGCGGGCGGGATCGTCTCGAGGTGGCTGCCGTACCCTTCTGTCTGTTTGAGGAAATCAGTTATCTCCGCGGTAGAGCCCAGGTTAAGCAAAGCCCAGTACTCTTCGGAGGTCAGAAGCCTGCTGAAGAGCACGTGTGATTTCACACCTATAGCTGTTGCCTGCCCCTTGGAAGTTGATAGCAAACTTAATTACCCCTTCTGGTTTTCGATATGAATCTTTCTGCTGTCTCTGAGATCATAGAGTCGATAACAGGATCCACGTTTTCTTCGAAACGTTTCTGCATACGGACCCGTTCCTCTTTTCCGAGATCAGCTATCTGTTCCGCCTCAGTCCTCGCCGAATTGAGGGCGGTCTCCATTATCCCCTTGGCCTGCTCTCTGGCGGAGGCCATCTGATTGGTGCGCTCCATGGCAAACTTTTCCTGCGCAGAACGCAGGAACCCATCTGATTCGCTTTTTGAATCCTCAACGATCCTCTTTGCCTCTGATTCCGCTCCGAGCAGAACTGCAAGCACTTCCTGCAATGTACCCATCGTCATTACCTCCGGAATTAGACTACTTTGCCTTTTTCTGAGCCATCTTCATTCTTGTGAAGTCTTCACGTTCGCCCTCTTCAAGGACGTCGGATATGAACCTTATGTCCGCCTTGTTTGATGGGATGACCACTTTTTCAAGAGCATTGACACGTCTGTGCGTCTTTCTTATCTGTACTGCAAGCCTGTATACGCTTGTCTCGACTTCTGCAAGCCGAGCGAGCAGCACCATTACCTTCCTGAATTTAGAGTATGCCGCATCCATCGCCCCGGAAGATCCGTAAAAAGAATAACTGGGTACGGTCTTGTCCGACAACGGGTCAACATCAGGGATCTCCACTCCCATTACAGAACGCAGACGGACAGTAATATCAGAAGTCAGGGGAACGGCTTCAGATATGTCTTCCACAGTATCTATCCCAAGAGAGACGTTTGCTTTCTGAAGCGCTTCGTATGCTTCTTTGAAAACACGCTCGACATCTCTCTGTATTGTTTTTGCCGAATCGATATATCTGACGAGCTCCATCATCAGCACCTGCCGTTTCTGATCGAGCAGGTCATGTCCCGACTGCGCCATCTTCATCGAACGGGTGAGTTTGACGAGGTTTCCTCTTGTAGGGGCCAGTTTTGTAGCCATAAGATCCTCCATTGCCAGATCAGGGTATCAGATAAAAATCATCAATGCCGAGTCTGTTCCGCAAAAACGTGCTAAAATTCCATACATGGCACAGGGCAGGCTCCAAAAAACAACAAACTCTGCCGGAAACAGAGACCACGAAATCGATTTTAACTCTTATATCTGAGTTAGTACAGGGGGTAAATATAAGCCTATGTTCATATTATTCATCAGCGAGACAGATCTGTCAAAAGAGAAAGGGCTCTCGGCCGCTGGGGCGAACGTCGAAGCGCTTCCCTATACCGCTCCCGCGGATGCGGATATGCTCTACTACGACAGGCCAAAGGTGATCGACTGTATACCTCTGGATCCGTTCGGCCACCCGACGCCGGCTCTTGTGACTAAAGCGGCCGTAATGGAAGGAAAACTTCCCGTCATGAACATTAGGGCCGGGACCTCGGTAGCCCCCGCTGCTCCGTTCAGGGATCTTGGAGCGGTCCCCGGAAGGGATCCCAGGGTAGGGCCCGCAGTGCCGGACTTCCTGAAGATCTCCGAAGAGGCTGCTGAGGCAGCCAAAGATCTTGCCGGGTCCGGCATTAAAAGATTTGTGCTTGCCGAATCAATTCCCGGAGGGACAACAACGGCCCTTCTACTCCTGAGGTCCCTCGGATACGACGGGACAGTCTCATCTGCGGGCCCCGTAAACCCGCTGCCTAAAAAGGAAGAGATCTGGAATGCGGTCGCCTCAAGGCTCGGCATCAGAACAGGCGGTATGAAAGGAAAGGGCCTCGCAGCGGCGGCGGAAGCGGGGGATCCGATGCAGATATCTGTAGCTTCCTTCGTATCCGCTCTTCCTGAAGATACCGAAGTGGTCCTTGCGGGAGGCACCCAGATGATGGCAGTCGCCGCACTGCTCAGGGACATGAAGGTAACGAGACCGCTGATGGTGGCCACGACCAAATATATATGTAATGACATAACAAGCTGTTTCGTCGAATATGCGGAGAGGATAGGCGTTGAATGGTACTCGGCCCCCCTCGACTTTTCTAAGTCGAGATTCCCGGGCCTTGCTGACTACGAAAAAGGTTACGTCAAAGAGGGCGTGGGAATGGGAGGATCAGTATGGTATGCGATCCAAAACGGCGCGACTTTGGAAAATATCACCAAACGGACTGAAGAACTCTACGCAGGACTTATCTCCTGAATCACCCGACAGTGAAAATGGGTACTCCTAAGAAAGCGGCGGGTCATCCCGCCGCTTTTGACGCCTTAAGCGTCGAATATAGAGCTGCAGCAAGGATCAGCGTTCCTCCCGCGAACTCGTTAAAAGAGGGTATTTCTATGAGAAAGAGGGCTGCGGCAACTATCCCGTATACTGATTCGAGGCTGGCTATCATCCCTGCAGTCTGTGCCCTCACGTGTTTCATCCCATTGATGAACATCGAATGGGCTGCCGCGGTAAAAAGCACCCCCAAAAGGATCAAAAGAGAAATGTTGGTGATAGTGAGTAAAGGCTTATATAAAAAGAAGGCCGGGAGCAGGACAAGAGTGGCTGTTCCCTGTTCGTAAAAGGCGATCAGTCTCCCGGGATATTTCTTTACGTATTTTCTGTTTATAAGTGACAGTGCAGCATAGGTAAGGCTGCATGTCATGCCCCATATGATCCCCATTGTCATGCTGTTGCTCAGATGGAACTCGGGTACTATTATCATTACCCCTATGAACATCACGCAGGCACAGAGAACATCGGCGATCTTGATCCGTTCTCCGAAGATAAGAGGTTCAAGGAACGTAATAAAAAGAGGAAACGTCGAAAATGTGAGGACACCTATAGCTACAGTTGAGACCTGGATGGAAAGGAAGAAAGTTGTCCAGTGGACAGCAAGTAAAAAACCTGCTGCCGCAAGAGCAGCCATGTCACGCCCCGAATCAAGCCTTATGCTTTTGCCCCTGTACCTGAAGAGAGCGTACATGGCAGTACTCGCAAAAAAGACCCTTCCAAGCGCTATTATGACTGCGGGCAGTCCGACATATCTGGCAAAAAGCCCGGAAAGGCCGAAAAGGACTACTGCGATATGTATCTCTATAAGACTCCTGGTCTTCTCCTGCATTTATGTCTCCTTCTCAAGAAGGGGAGCCGGGTCAAAGAATTCACCCCGCCACGACAGACTGAAATGAAGGTGCGGTCCGGTGACCCTACCGCTCTTTCCCGAGAGTCCTATGACTTCTCCCCTTTCTACGCTGCTTCCTAAAGATGTCGATATCTTTGACAAATGGCAGTAAAAGGATATGAGTCCCGCACCATGGTCAATGTATACGCACTTGCCCGCAAACCAGAAGTCTCCGGTCAGTATGACCCTGCCGGAAGCAGCAGCTTTTACGGGAGTCCCCAACGGGGCTCTCATGTCTACGCCTCCGTGCCTTCCTTTGAACTGGCCGTTTAAATACCTGCTCTTTCCGTAAACCGAAGAATAACTCCCGGTGACAGGTTTGAAGAGCGGAAGAAGCGGAGCAGATCCGGGAGTGTCGGTCTGTATGGCTGCCCTGCCGAGCCCGGCCTCTCTCTTTATCCGCTCGCTGAGGCTTTGGGGAGGTGTCAGTTTATCTGCCTCGACTTTAAGATTTTCCCTGGGGTATCTGTGTGTGGACAATTTTATATTATGTTTGATCTCCCGTAGCTCGCCTTCGATCATGCAGCTTATGCGAAGTTCGCTTGTCCCTGCTTTGGCGTTTTTCAGGTCTGTTCCCAAAAGGACGCTGAAAGCGCCGTTCTCCGGGGTCAGCAGGGAATCCTTTCCCTGCCACGAGACAGAAACGTTCTGCAAAGGCGAAACGGACCTGACCGTGACTAGGAATGGCTGGCCTATGTCTGCCTGTGAAGGGGCGGTGAAGGCCAGGGTCCTGTCAGCGGCAAAGAGGGAGGTCTCAAGAAAAAGCAGGATGATAAAGATAGTGACGGTCCTATTCACAGTGCTCCTCCTCCCTGATCTTTTTTAAGACCCGGATAAAATCTATTATAGTATGACTTTGAAGAAGAGGTTAAGAAGTCCTCCTGTGATCAGTGCCGCACTTATCATTATCCCCGAGCTCATAAGCATCCTTTTTGAGCCGAGCTCCTTCCATAGGATTATGAAAGTTGCTATGCAGGGGAATGTCATTGCGAGGACGACCACTGCTATGAGCATCTGTGATGCGGAAAGGCCGATCGGTATGAGAAGTCCCATAGCTATGTCCTTCCTGAATACTCCCATCACTATAGGTATCGCAGTCTCGGGCGGCAGTCCCAGGAATCCCTGGAATATAGGAGAGAGTACGACGGCTATCTTCTCCATCACTCCCAGAGTGTCAAGGATATTGACGAGGAAAATGCCGAGAAGGACCAGCGGCGTCGCCTCGTAGAGGAAATCCTTTATCCTGAACCAGAGTTTGCTTGACCATGCCTTTATGGAGGGCATCCTGTACGGTGGTATTTCAACGATCAGTTCGGGGCTGTATCCTTTGAGAGTGAGGTGCATAATTCGTCCAAGGACAAGCCAGACGCAGAAGAGGATGCCGTAAACGGCGGCCACATAGCCCATCCCGAACTCGCCGAGTGTAGCCGAAAGCATTGCCTGTATCGATACACAGGGAATGCCGACTGAGATAAGGGTCGCGGCTATAAACCTCTCCCTCTCCGATTCGAGGACACGGGTCCCGAGGATACCCGGAACATTGCATCCGAAGCCGAGCAAGGTGGGGATTATGGCGTATCCGTGTATGCCGAATCTGTGCAGCAGCGCATCAAAGACTACCGCCAGCCTTGGCAGGTAGCCGAAGTCCTCAAGGAAGCTCAGCCCCGAGTAGAAGGCTATTATGTAGGGAAGGACCATCCCGAACTCTACGTATAACCCTGTCGAGAGGACTCCCAGGCTCTGTTCCAGGTCTATCCCGCCATCGATGAGAGTCCCGATCAGGATATTCCTGAGCGGCCCCTCACCGAGCATCCCGCTTAGTTTCTCAAGGACAGGGATCCAGAAATTCTCAAATATCGGGTCTGTTACATAAATTATTATTCCTTCGCCAACAAACCTGATCGCCATAAATCCCAGGATCAGGACAAGGAAACCCATGACACCTCCAAGCACCGGGTGCGCAGAGACGTCCTCTATCCTGTCCATTGTCGTATGGTGCCTGTGTGTGACGGTCTGGACTTTTGCTATTATCTCGCCTATGGCCTGCCATCGTGCCTCTTTGGTCATCGGCTGAAGCGGACTGACCCTGGCCTCGTCCATTTTTGATATCAGTTCGCTGAGCCCCTGCCCTGTGACCGCAACTGTCGGGATCACAGGTACGCCCAATTCTTCCTCGAGCTTCGGAAGGTCTATAAGAATGCCCCTGTGTCTTGCTTCATCCACCATGTTGAGCGCAATGACGACAGGGATGCCGTGCTCAAGGACCTGCATTGCCATGACAAGGTTCCTCTCAAGCGCAGTTGCGTCAATGACCAGGATGATAACATCAGCTCCGTCGTCCAGTATCCGGCGCGCGATCACCTCAGCCTCGTTTGTAGGATCAAGTGTGTATGCTCCCGGTACGTCTGTAAGCCTGGCAGTTTTGCCTCCGTACCTCATCGTCCCCTCGGTGAAGCCCACGGTAGTGCCCGGATAATTCGAAGAGAGGGCATGCGTTCCCGTGAGCCTTGAGAAGAATACGCTCTTTCCCACGTTTGGGTTCCCCATCAAGAGTACCCGTCCACAGTCTCCGGGAAGCGACGGGCATTTTTTGCCTCCGCTGCTGCAGAGGCTGCAGTCTCTGCAGCTCATATGAACTTAGGCCATAGACGGCTCTTTTCAACGGCAGGCCGCTCTGGACGATCTTCGCCCTCGACTTCTATCTTTCCCGCGATGGCGTGGGCGACAGCGAAATGGCGTCCGTCAAGGAGAAGAGTTATGGGACCTCCAAAAGGCATACCGGATACTTTCTGTATTCTTTTGCCCACTCTGAGTCCCAGTGCTTCAAGGCGTTCTCCCGCTTCCCCCGCGGGGATGCTCTTAATTACAGCACTTTCCTCGTCTTTTACCTGCAAGAGGTTCATTTATAACAGTCCTCCATTGTCATCTTCAATTAAGGTTGCTTATGGCTAACCGATTATCCTACGGCACTATTGCCTTGTCAAGAAATATTAGACCTATTTTAGGCATAACATTCCTTATTGTGATCATGGCGAATATCCGCTTATGATCAGCTTTTGCCGGCTTTTACCATGATCCTGCCCCTGCATGGCGCCTATAAAGGCCGAATAAAATAGGTGATATCCGCAAGTACCGGCAAGAAGGCACTCTGACCTGCTGTTCATGCTTAGGGCCCCGATTGCTCGGCACGGGCTCTTTGTAGTAGACTTAGAGAGACAGTATATGTATATAGATGTCTGTTGTTGGATATGAGGCTGAAGGTGCAGGGTTTTGAGTTTACGGCCTTTTGTGAGATGATAAACGATCAACGTGAGAGATAAGAATGGAGTGGTATTGGGATGCTGCACTGCGGGATAGTCGGGCTGCCACTTAGCGGCAAATCTACGGTATTCAATGTTATTACGAGAGCGGGAGCAGAGGTCAAGCCCTATGCTGGAGGCAAGACAGACCCCAACAAGGCTGTCGTCGAGGTTCCAGATAGAAGGTTCGACTTTCTGGTCGAGGTCCACAAGCCAAGAAAGGTGACCCCTGCCCAGGTCGAATTCGTCGATCTTGCCGGACTCTCAAGGGGAGCCGGAAAGGGAGAGGGACTTGGTAATTCATTCCTCTCGTTCGTTGCTGACGCAGACGCTCTGATACAGGTCATCAGGTGTTTCGCAAACAAGACGGTCGAGCATCCGGAGGGAAGCATAGATCCTATAAGGGACTGGGATATCATTGAGAACGAACTGATCTTCCGCGACCTTGCCGTCATAGAAAACCGACTTGGGAAGCTTAAGGCAAAAAAGAAACTTACTTCGGAAGAGGAGACTGAAAAGAAGCTCCTGGATATGTGTTTTGAATGTCTGCTGGAGGAAAAACCGCTGCGCAGCATGGAGCTGAAGCCGGCGGAATGGCGTCTGCTGAGGGGATTTTCATTTGTCACATCAAAACCTGAAATAATACTTCTCAACCTCGATGATTCACAACCAGACGAGACGAAGATACCTAAGTGGGATGAGCTTAAAAAGAGGGCGGATGAACAGGGAGTTAAGCTGTGTAGCCTGTACGGAAGCCTTGAAATGGATATCGCAGAGCTTGAAGAGGAGGAGGCCGCCGCCTTTACTGAAGGCCTTGACATAACTGAGCCGGGCAGGGAAAGGCTGATAGAGGAAGCCTACAGGGTGCTTGGTCTGATCAGCTTTTTCACATGCGGTCCTGACGAAGTGAGGGCATGGACTCTTCATGACGGAGACAACGCAGTAGATGCCGCCGGAGCGATCCATTCCGACCTTGCCAGGGGATTCATAAGGGCCCAGGTGGTCGCCTTTGACGACTACAAAAAGCACGGCAGTTCCTTCGACGAATGCAGGAAGGCCGGATGCCTCAGGCTTGAAGGCAAAGAATATCTTGTCAAAGACGGGGATATCATAGAGATAAGGTTCAACGTCTAAAGGTGATGGGAAGATGATCTTCGAACCGATCGAACTTAAGGGCAGCCTGCTGAAGAACAGGGTCATATCTGCCCCTCTTGCATCTTCAAGCTCAATGGATGACGGCTCTCCCTCAGAGAGATCCCTGGAAATTTACAGGCGCTTTGCCTCGTCGGGAGCAGCCCTTTTTGTTGTTGAGCACCACGCTGTCACTGTTTCAGGGAGGACAAGGCCGGCACAGTTCCTTGCCGACAGCGACGTGACCGCAAAGAAGCATTCTGCGGTCTCAGCAATTCTAAAGGGTGGAAATGCACTGTGCCTTGCTCAGATCAACCACGCAGGGGCTAAGATAGCGGACCGGGGAGTCTTTGATATGGAGGGATACCGGCCTCTCTCCCCTTCGGGCATACCTGTCGGGGACCAGTGGGAAAAGAGCGGGCGTAAGCCGGAAACGATGACGCGCGGCGAGATCAGGCGTACCGTGGAAGATTTCGTAAACTCAGCCGTACGGATGGTCAGGATCGGCGGTTATGACGGGATCCAGATCCATGCCAGCCACGGCTACCTGATCGGACAGTTTTTAAGCCCGCTGACCAACAGACGCGACGATGAATATGGAGGCACAGACCGCAAGAGAGCCAGGCTCCTATATGAGATAACAGATGCTGTAAGACAGTCCCTAAACGATGCCCCGCTCTCCGTCCGGTTGGGCGCGGCTGACTTTCTTCCGGGTGATAAGCCTGTTGGGCTTTCTCTTGACGAGACAGTGCCTGTTGCCCGGGAGCTGGTCAACCTTGGCGTCGACATGATAGGCATCTCGGGGAATCTATGCGGATATGGGATCGACCGTAATGACAGCGCCTACTTTGCTCCCTATGCCCAGAGGATAAAGACATCAGTCGGATCCTCGGCCCTTGTTGAATGTACCGGGGGTATAAGGGATGTTTTTACTGCCGAAAAGATCCTCAGGGACGGAGTATGCGACCTTGTAGGCGTTGGGAGGCAGATGCTCAGGGATCCCGGCTTTCTTGCAGGATGGAAGGAGTCATGCTGATTTGAAGGTATACATAAGCTCGGATATGGAAGGTTCTACGGGAATAGTATCGTCAGAACAGGTCACTTCAGGCAAACCCGAGTACGCATTCGGATGCAGGATGCAGCTGCACGACACACTGGCGGCAGTGAGAGCCGCTCTCAGCTGGGGGGCTGACTCCGTAACGGTCAACGACTCCCACGACAGGATGATCAATCTTGATCCCTCAATGTTCCCCGGGGGTGTTTCCCTGATCAGCGGCAGCCCAAAGATACTTGGGATGGTGGAGGGGGTAACAGGGCATGATGCGGCGATCTTCATGGGTTACCACGCAATGGCCGGGACAGAAAAGGCCGTGCTTGACCACACCTATGACTCCAAAGTCGTATACGGACTCAAAGTGAACGGCATCAGGCTGGGAGAGACGGGACTCAACGCTCTTTTCTGCGGCGCACTTGACGTGCCTGTCGCAATGGTCGCGGGCGACACCGCAGTTTGTTTTGAGGCATCCAGCCTGCTTGGAAGCACTCTCGTCACATGCGCCCTGAAGGACGGGCTCGGCAGGAATGCCGCAGTTACCAGGAGCCCCGATGATACGTCGTCCCTGATATCGGGAGCAGTCAAAAAAGCCCTTGATGCTGCATCGGCAGGAGAGAGCCCGGTTCTGAAGATGGAGGCACCGTACAGGGCAGAGCTCACCTTCCATACCACGGCACAGGCAGACGCGGCCGGACTTGTCCCGGGAAGTGAAAGGATATCGGGAAGGTCCATGGTCTTCACGACTGATGACATTTTTGAAGTCAGGCGCTGGTACTCTTCATCTATCGACTGCGCATCACTGGCGGAACATTAGGAAGATGCTGTCTGTAGGAGTCGACCTCGGAGGACATACGATATCCGCGGCCCTGGTTGAAAGAAAGGGCGAGACTGCTCGCATGCTCTCAAGGGCCGACAGGGAGACTCCCGGGAGCAGGGGGCTTGATGAAGTCGTTCAAATTATTGCGGGCATGGTAGATGAGGTCTCGCAGGGGAGGCAGATCTCCTTTGTCGGGATAGGGATCCCCGGTTTTTTAGACAAGACACGAAGGAAGATAACCAGACTCACCAATTTTTCCGGCCTTGAGAATGTCTATTTTCTTGAACATCTCGCACCTGCACTGAATAGACGCGGGCTCTCTCCTTTGATTGGCATGGAGAATGACGCGAACTGCTCTGCCGTAGGTGAGGCCTTCTGCGGTGCGGCAAAGGGATGCCGCGATTTTATCGTCTTGACTCTAGGCACAGGAATAGGCTCCGGCATATTTGTGAACGGCGGGCTGCTCACCGGTGCCCATGGGATGGCCGGGGAGTCCGGCCATATGACCATATCCGGAAAGAGCGATATGAGCTGCGGATGCGGAAGCGCAGGGCATCTGGAGACGATCGCTTCCGCGGATTACATTGAACGGGGTGCCCGGCAAGAGGGACTTCCTCCGAATTTCAGGCTGCTATGGAATATGAGGGATGACAAAAGAGCAGATGCGCTCATCTCGAACGCGCTTGATGCTCTGGCCGGAGGCATAGCCTCGCTGGTCGTTGTGCTGGATCCGGAAAAGATCATATTGAGCGGAGGCATGAGCAAATCCGAGGGACTGGCGGAGGAAGTCAGAGCAAGGACGCTCAGGTGGCTCCCGCTCCCGCTCAGGGAACAACTGAGAATAGAGGCGTCCGCACTGGGGACCGAGGCTGCCCTTTACGGGGCCGCTTCTATAAGTATGCTTGAGAGGTGATGTTGATGTCCTTGCCAAAAGTTTTTATGACCCAGAGGATACAGGATGTTGGAATGTCGATCCTTGAAGGCAGGGTGGACCTTACCCTTTGGAGCGAAGAAGGACGTCCCGATCCGGAGGCTGTGATGAGGGACCTGCCTTATGCAGACGGCCTGATAATGACGATGGGAATAGCAATGGACAGGAGCTTCTTTAAAATGGCGGAGAGACTAAGGGTCGCGAGCCTGTACTCTGTCGGTTACGACAACGTGGACATAAAGGCAGCGACCGAATTTGGCGTGATGGTGACAAATACCCCCGGAGTACTTACGGACGCGACGGCTGATACCGCCCTTATGCTGATGCTTATGACGGCCCGGAAGGCCAGGGAGAACGAGAAGATAATGAGGGAGGGCGGCTGGACACATTGGTCCCCGAACCAGTTTGTAGGGAAAGACCTCTCGGGTTCTGTTCTCGGAATAGTGGGCTTTGGTGACATCGGCCGGGCCGTCGCCAAAAGGGCCGCAGCCTTTGGCATGAAAGTCATATACACCGGCAGATCTCGCAAAATCGAGCACGAAGAACAACTCGGAGCCGAATACCTTCCATTGGAAGAACTGCTGAAGAGAAGCGATTTCGTATCACTGAACTGTGCCCTTACGAATGAGACTTCGGGCCTCATCGGTGAGCGTGAACTCAGGATGATGAAAAATGATGCGGTCCTCATCAACACGGCACGGGGTGCCGTCGTTGACCAGAAAGCGCTCTTCATGGCATGTTCTGAGGGGTGGATATACGGAGCCGGCCTCGATGTCTATGAAAAGGAGCCCGTTCCCATGGACGAACCTCTGCTTGAGCTTGAGAACGTCGTCATGATGCCTCATATAGGGAGCGCCGCTAAAAGGTCCAGGGAAGGGATGGCCCGCCTTGCGGCGACGAACCTGGTGGAAGCGCTTGAGGGCCGGGTACCTCCTAACCTTGTAAATCCCGGTGTTTTGATAGAAAAGCGCCCCTGAAGATAGGCAAGTAAACAAACAGATCACCGCCGGCATTATAAATGCGGTGATCTGTTTGTTTTAACAGCGAAAATATAAAAAATTGTATAGTTGACAAAAATGTGTATCGAGTGCTACTATTCCTATAGTGAATTAAATCACATTAAACTGGAGGCTGGTAAGTATGGTAAAAATTCTGCTCTTGCTGATCGTGTTGGTCAATGGGCTGTTCGCATTCCGTTTCTTCACGGATTTCATGAAACACAAGAAGGAAGCATGGGCCGAACCCGGGAATAATGTCCTGCTGGCTGTCTGGGGAGCGGTATGCTTCTTCTTCTCAACATTCGGTATTTCAGACTTTGCCCTTTCAACGGTCCTTTACCGGGCCAGGAAACTTATTGACGATGCCAAGCTCCCCGGCACCCTGAATACGCAGTGCGCGATCCCCGTAGCTGTAATGGCCCTTGCATACATATCATCGATACAGGTGGACCAGATGACCCTGATACTCCTTATAATCTCCCAGATGACAGGAGCCTACTTCGGCCCCCGTTTCGTCGTTAAGATGCCTGTCAGACACATAAGGATGTTCATGGGAGTCGGACTGGTACTCGCGGCGTTTTTCGTCGTTGCAGGCAAATTCGGACTCTTGCCTTCAGGCGGCGAGGCGACAGGCCTGACCGGCGGCAAGCTTGTTCTCGGCATGGTCCTTCTGCTTATATACGGTGCCCTCAACAACGTAGGAGTAGGGTCGTATGCTCCCACGATGGCGACGGTCTATGCCCTCGGACTCAACCCGGCGATAGCATTCCCTGTCATGATGGGTGCCTGCACATTCTCAGTCCCGGTCGGAGGGATGGAGTTCGTAAGGCTTGGACAGTACGGACGGAAAATAACGCTTTTCAGCAGTATATTCGGTATACTCGGAGTCCTTGCCGCGGTATTCATCGTCAAGAGCCTAGATACCAGCATGCTCCAGTGGGTGGTCGCGGCAGTCATCCTGATCGCCGGCCTTGATCTGCTCCGGAACGCGTTCACAAAGGATAAAAATTAAATTGCAGGTTTTTTTACGGTTTGCGGTCTTTTCAATGAAGTATAATAAAATCAGGATCGAAAAGACTTAAAAGCTCGGGAGAGGAGTGCAGCAGATGTTACTGTTATCAAGAGAAGACATTCTTTCGGTATTTACAATGAGAGACGCCATAGAGGCAGACAAAAGGGCCTTCGTCCTGCACACGAAAGGGAAGGCTGTAGTGCCCCTTCGGATAAACATAGAGACAGAGTCGAAGGAAGGTCAGTGCATGTTCATGCCGGCCTATGTCGGAGGAGAGCTAAACATGGCCGGAGTGAAGCTGGTATCTTATTTCCCCGCCAATGCCGAGAAAGGCATACCGGTCGTGCCGGCGACCGTTCCCCTCATAGACGGGACAACGGGACTTGTGACCACTATCGTAGAGGGGACGACCCTGACACAGATAAGGACGGCCGCAATATCTGGCGCCGCAACGGAGCTTCTGTCTAATCCCGACAGCAAAGTGGCGGCCCTCTTCGGAACAGGCGGGCAGGCAGCGGCACAGCTGGAGGCGCTCATGACAGTCAGGAAGCTTGAAGAAATAAGAATATTCGATGCCCTTCCCGGACGCGCTGCAGCTTTTGTGGAAAAGCAGCAACAGCTTGCGGACCGCTTCGGCGTAAAACTTATCGAAGCCGCCTCTTCCAAGAAAGCCGTTACAGATGCGGATGTGATAACAACTGTCACGACCTCTGCGACCCCGGTCTTCTCGAACGACGATATCAAGCCCGGATGCCACATCAACGGTGTCGGTTCCTACACTCCGGAGAAGAGGGAACTTCCAGCGGAACTCTTACGGAGGGCCGGCAGGATATTTGTCGACAACCGTGAAGCAGTCCTTTCAGAGGCAGGAGATTTCATCATCCCGATGAAAGAGGGCCTCTTCTCTTCAGATTCGATAGCGGGAGAGCTCGGAGAACTGATACTTGGCAATGTTGAAGGACGACGCTCAAAGGACGAAATAACCATTTTGAAGACCGTGGGATTTGCAACGCTAGACATAGTGGCCGCGGCTGAAATAGTCAAAAAAGCGACTGAAGCCGGAGTAGGAACAGTTATCAAGCTCTAATCAAACGAACCATACTGACGGGGGAAGAGTTATACCTATCCCCCGTCGTTTTTTGCGAGGCGAGGAAATGTCAAAAAAAGTACATCCATTACTTCAGCCCATGATACCGATCGTCGAGCTTTTGGGAAAAATGCTCGGGAGCGACTATGAGATAGTTCTTCATGATGTCTCTGACGGAAATACCTCCATAGTGGCCCTGGTCAACGGAAATCTTACCGGCAGGGACATAAATGCCCCAATGACCGATTTCGGAAAGTTCCTGATGTCCAATCCAATGTCGGTTGAGGTCAACTACATTGCTAACTACCCCTCCGAAGCGGGCAATGGCAGGCCGATGCGATCCGGTGTAGCGCTCATAAAGGATGAGGACGACAAACTCGTGGGATTCCTCTGCATCAACTATGACATGACAAAGGCGAGCATGCTGAAGGATATGGGTGATTTCATGATGAAAACGATACCCCTTTCCTTTGAAAATGTTCGGACTGAGAAGTTCAGCGGCGTCAGAGGAGACCAGACACTGATAGAAAAGGCGAGAAAGAAATTTGGCAAGCCGCTGAGTTTTTTAAACAGCGAAGAGAGGAAACAGTGTATAAGGTACATGGACGGACTGGGCTTTTTCAAGCTCAAAGGATCGATCGAAAGCCTGGCAAAAGAGATGGGCAGGAGCCGCTATACCCTTTACGCAGACCTTAGGTCAGCCAGGAAAGAAGAGGACCCGAAATAGCCCGATCCATTATGGTCTAAGCCGCCCGCAGGGGCGGCTTAATTTTTTTGACTTGTCCTCCCTTTTAGTGATATAATTCCCGTTTGTCGAATGTTGTTATGATGTTAATTTTTTAAAAAACCTGTGCCGTATTTGCGGTAATCTGCAGGTGAAGGGAACAAAAATAATGCAGGATTCATCAAAAATAAGGAATATTGCCATAATCGCCCACATCGACCACGGCAAGACCACCCTGATAGACGGCATTTTTAAGGCAGCCAGGCTTTTCAGGGATAATCAGGTAGTGGAAGAGCGTGTAATGGACGCAGGAACCATCGAACGTGAGCGAGGGATAACGATAAAGGCGAAACACTGCACGGTCGAGTGGGGCGGGTACAAGATAAACATAGTCGATACCCCCGGACATGCCGACTTTTCAGGAGAGGTCGAAAGGGTCCTTTCAATGGTCGATTCAGTCCTGCTTCTCGTTGACGCAAATGAAGGCCCGATGCCCCAGACGAGATATGTTTTGATGCGCGCTCTTAAGCTCGGACTGAAGCCTATCGTAATAGTCAACAAGGTAGACAGGCCCAATGCCGACCCAGACGGCGCACTTGACAAGACTTTCGACCTTTTTATAGAACTTGGTGCCACGGAAGAACAGTGCGACTTTACAGTCCTTTACGGATCCGGCCTCCAGGGGTGGTTCGTCGACGATCTAAATAAAAGGGAAGATAATACGAAAGCAGGCATGGATGATCTTTTCAGGACGATCATTGATAAAGTTCCGGCGCCCGAAGCTGAGATGGACAAGCCCTTCCTTATGCAGGTCTGCACACTTTCCTGGAGCGAATATCTGGGAAGGATAGGATGCGGAAGGATCCTTCAGGGGACTTTTCGCAAGGGTGACAGGATAGTAAGGACCCATACAAGATGGAAGGACTACGATCAGACGGACTGGGAGACAGTCTCAACAGAGACTTCCACATGCACGCACCTTTATGTGACGAACGGCCTTGTCAAAACAGAGGCAGATGCAGTAGGCGCAGGCGATATCGTCTGGTTCACAGGACCCGAAAACATCGATCTTGGAGATACGATAAGCGCTCCGGAGATCTCAGGAGAGGTGCTCCACCCACTTGACATAGAAGAGCCGACCGTATCTATGTTCTTCCTCGTCAACACCAGCCCCTTTGCCGGTCAGGACGGAAACGCCATAACCCTGAGACAGCTGAGGACGAGGATAGAGAGGGAGACCAAAACGGACCCGGCACTCCGCATGGATGATCTTGGCCGCCCTGACGGGATAAAGGTATCGGGCAGGGGCGAGCTCCATCTGGGCATACTGATCGAGGAGATGCGCAGGGAGGGCTCCGAAATATGTGTCTCAAGGCCTGAAGTAATAGTGCAGTACGACTCCAGGGGCAAAAAACTCGAGCCAATGGAGGAAGTCATCATAGACGTTCCGGAAGAGTATCAGGGTATAGTGATCCAGAAGCTTGCCCAGCGCAAAGGCGAGCTTAAAAACATGGAAAATGGCGGTACAGGTGTTCTGAGGCTTAATTTCCGGATCCCGACAAGAGGGCTGATCGGATACAGGGGAGAATTCCTCACCGACACCAGGGGACTTGGAATTCTCGCCTCAAGATTCGTCGGTTACGGCGAATGGGTGGGAGATATCGCCTCAAGGAGCAGGGGATCGCTTGTCAGCATGGACAGCGGGACCACTACAAGCTATGCGCTTGACAACCTGCAGGAGCGGGGAACTCTTTTCGTGAAGCCCGGTGAACCCGTCTATAACGGACAGGTAGTCGGGGAGAGTTCGCGCAACAAAGATCTTCCGTGCAACCCCAGTAAGAAAAAACAGCAGACCAATCACAGGTCGGCGACGAAGGACATGACGACAGTGCTTGACGTGCCGAGGATCATGACTATAGACACCGCGCTGGAATGGATCAGCGACGACGAACTCGTCGAAGTTACCCCTTTGAACGTGAGGATACGCAAGATGATACTGAACGCGGATGAACGCAAAAAAGCCAGAGCCAAGGCAGGAATAGTTGATTCAGAAGAGGACGAATAAGTGAAAGCTGAACTTATGGCCTTAAGGGAGTTCGAAAAAGACGAGGTTTTTGCCTGCATATCCGGCCTGATAAAGAGCGCCGGTCAGATAGACGACGGATACAAGCAGGAAGCGGTATCCTGGTACTGTGATTCAGTGTGCCAGATGGCTGAGGCTGCCGAGATGATGGGTATATGTGGCAACTTGTGGCAGTCATGGCTGGCAATGCTCTTCGCAAAGACCGAAACACCCTTCTCCCTTGCGCAGGAACGCAGGAAAGAGCTTGATGGCACGCTTTCCAGAGTTGTAAAAGATGACCTTGAGACAATACGCTTCTACTTCAATTTTGATCTTAAGCTTATAGACGAGGACCTTGAGGTCGATGCGTTCGCCAGGTTTGGTGACTATGAGCCGCTTCGGCTGGAAAATGGAGCATTGGAAAGGAATGCCGGCCATGTGGTCCAGGAATTTGTTGATTCGCTGAGAAATGCGCCGGATACAGAGACATTTTACGGAGAGATCCTCAGGTTTCATTACATAAGAGGCTCAGGGCAGTACGCGCTGAACAAAGCCTTCAGGTGGGACGGCAGGAGGGTAGAACTGATCCCCGTCACCAACACCGAGGATATCACCCTCGAGGGTCTTGTTGGATATGAGGAGCAGAAGAGCGTGCTCGCAGACAACACTCTCGCATTCCTGGAAGGCAGGCCTGCCAATAACGTCCTCCTTTACGGCGAGAGCGGTACCGGCAAATCATCCACCGTGAAGGCGCTTCTTAACCGCTTTGCCCCGCAGGGATTGAGAATGGTGGAGGTCTACAAGCACCAGATCGAAGACCTGTCGGCGATCGTGGACCTTGTTAAGGGCAGGAACTATAAGTTCGTCATCTTTATGGACGACCTCTCCTTCGAACATTTCGAGGTCGAATATAAGTACCTCAAGGCTTTCATTGAGGGAGGGCTTGAAAAGAGGCCGGACAACATCCTCATATATGCCACTTCAAACAGACGCCACCTGATGAAGGAGACCTGGGCGGACCGTGATGACAAGTATGAAGATATGCACGAGTCCGAGACAATGCAGGAGCGGATGTCGCTCGTAGACCGCTTCGGCCTTCTGATAAGGTACTTCTCCCCCGAACAGGAGGAATATCTGAATATAGTTATGACTCTTGCGAAAGAGTATGGGGTCGAAGCCTCCGAGGAGGAACTGATACTGGGGGCCACTCAGTGGGAACTCAGGCACGGCGGTTTTTCCGGCAGAGCGGCCAGGCAGTTTGTGGAGTTTATGGCCGGAAAAACAGAGCAGCTGCTCCCTTATGCTGTAAAATAAGCTTATAAAAGCGGGTCCCCGGAGATATTCTTTTCTTCCGGGGACCGTTTTTTTTTGTACCTCAGACCGCTTGCCGGGGGATCACTCAGTGTATTCCCTGAGGTATCCGTATCCCTCTCTTTCCATGTCCGCGAAGGGTATGAACCTCAGTGATAGGCTGTTGATACAGAATCGGACTCCGTTCGGAGAATCGGGGTCACCGTAAAACACATGTCCCAAATGAGAATTTCCTGCCCTGCTTCTTGCCTCTGTCCTTCTCATACCGAAGGAATCATCCTTCAGATAAACAATTGTGTTCGGATCTATAGCCTTTGAAAAAGCCGGCCATCCACATGGACTCTCAAACTTGTCCTTTGAAGAGAAAAGCGGTTCGCCTGTTATGATATCGACGTAAATCCCCTTTTCTTTGTGATCCCAGAATTCGTTCCTGAAAGAGGGTTCCGTTCCGGAATCGACCGCTACGTAATACTGTTCTTTTGTCAGTTTTTTTCTGACTTCATCGTCAGAGGGCCTTCTGTATTTTGCGGGATCTACTATTATTTTCTCCGCCATTTTTATCTCTGCCGGAGTTATGTGGCAGTATCCCCCCGGATTTTTGTCGAGATAGTCCTGATGGTACTCTTCAGCATCGTAAAATGACTTCAGAGGTTCTGTCTCTACTGCGAAGTTTTTATGGCGGGCCCTCTCAACGCCTGCAACATGGGCAACAGTCGCTCCCGATCTTTCATCCGTATAATATACTCCCGTCTGATACTGGCTTCCTATGTCGTTGCCCTGCCTGTTTCTCACGGTCGGGTCTATTGCAGCGAAGAAAGTAAAAAGTATCGCATCCAGGCTTATCCTGTCCTCACTGTATTCCACCCGCACCGTCTCGCGGTACCCGGTCCTGCCAGTGCAGACTTCCTTATATGTGGGCCTTAGCGATGGATCCCCGTTGGCGTATCCGCTTGTGCCCCTTATAACACCCGGTATGTTCTGCATCAGTTTTTCCAGCCCCCAGAAACAGCCTCCGGCCAGGTACATGACACCTATCCCGTCTTCTTTTTTGTATGTCTCATCTTTAAAGTCCATCTCCATTTTTTCGTCCTCCTTATTTGTTTTGGAAGCGGATGCGGTTTTCTGTGCAGCATTAGCCGGCCCTTTTATGTCAAAGGGCTCCCAAAGGATCATTACGGTCAGCAGTATAACGGCAACGATCTTTTTCATTCCGGCCGCCTCCTTGCTTTTCCTCCGCTATATTGCAGAGGATGCGGCGATGTCTGCCGCATTTTTTTGTGTCAGGTCACCTGAGGAACTTTTTTTTCTTAAAGATCCAAAGGCATCCTATGACAACAATCATACTTAATATGAGGACGTAAAGGTATCCGTAATGCCAGTGAAGTTCGGGCATGTACTGAAAATTCATGCCGTACCAGCCGGCTATCAAGGATAGCGGGAGGAATATTGCGGTCACTACTGTCAGGACCTTCATTACGATATTCTGCCTGATGTCTATCTGGGTTTGGTATGCTTCACTGATCTGGAGTGAGTATTCTCTAAGCATCTGTGTTTCCTGGCGAAGTCTGTGCACTCTGTCCGAGAAGTGTTTGAGCAGCCTCAGTGCAGACTCCTCAAATATATCGTTTTCGTTTTCCAGAAGCACCAATGCAACGTCACAGAGCTGTGAATAGTAATGAGAGCTTGATAGGATCTCTTTTCTGATCGAGACTATGGAGCGCATAAAGCCTACTAGTTTGTCAGAAAGCACCGAGGCCTCAAGTTTTGCAAGTCTGTCCTCGATGCCCTCCAGATACAAAAGGTCATTTTCAACAAGTGTTTCCATAAAGGTATAAAAGAAATGTCCGACTGAGGGTTCGCGCCATGAAACGCTCTTTTCTGTTTTTTCGATCAGGCTGGCGGCCAGGCCGGAGTCGTCAACAAAGATAATTCCTGAACTGTTTATGTAGTAAGAGAAGGCCATCTCTTTGTCAAAGTATTTTTTGTCAGGAACGGAGAGAGTTCCCGAGAGCATTTCCTCGTGTACTTCAGCCTTGCAGAAGTGGGGTTGCGGGTAGTGCGGCATAGCATAGCGGTCGAATGCCGGTGGCAGCGCGTCCTTTTCCAATCCATCGGCGGTAAGCACGGCAACAAAAGGTTCCGTGACTCCTCCTTCTTCGATCCTGACAAGCTTTTTCCCTATCAAATAATACACGGCATTACCTCCTTGGGAGGATTTGATCAGTCTGACTTGTTGTTTTTTGCCGCTTCTTTTTTTCTGTATCTCCAGATGTATGCCGCAGTCAAAATGCCGCATGCGGCTATCAGCAGTACGGATATCTTTCTTATCTCCTGGTGGATGATGTCCTGGTTGCTGCCAAGAAAGTATCCTGTAAGTGCGAGTACGACCACCCATATTCCCGAGCCCAGCGCGGTGTAGAGGCAGAATTGCCCCAAAGGCATCCTGGCAAGTCCTGCAGGAAGCGAGATGTACTGCCTGATCACCGGGATAAGCCTTCCGGTGAAGGTACTTATGTGCCCATGTTTAAGGAAGAAGACCTCAGCTTTATCAAGCGATTCATGTGTAACAAAGAAATATTTACCGTACTTCTCAAATATCGGTCTTCCCCATTTGACGGCTATCCAGTAATTGAAAAGGCCCCCAAGGATACTTCCCGCTATTCCGGCCAGTATTACAAGCAGCAGGTTCATCTCGCCTTTCCATGCCAGATACCCTGCGGGAGGGACTACGACCTCGCTGGGAAAAGGGAAAAATGATGATTCAAGGAACATCAGACCGACGATCCCGGGGTACCCCATGTGTCCGATGACATCGACAAGCCAGTTTACAAGTGAAGAAAACATTGCTGACAGTGCGGATAAAGCTTCCAAATTTCATTTCCTCCCGTTATTGAATTGAATAATACATACATGGCATCCGCTTGCGTACGGATGCATTTCATCCGTCGGTTATGTGTGTCTGTCTGCTCCGCAGCATTCATAGTAAGATAAACTGAAAAAGATCAAAAGTCTACAGGAATTTTATGTACTAGCTGTATGCTAAGAATTTTCCCCGCAGGTCAGGCGTCCATAAGGATATAATTCCGTTTGTAAGGCGGATGACTTTGAGATAAAATGCACGTGGGAGATCGGCATGTCTCCCGGCATTCGGATGGAGGAATAGATTTGGAACAGAATACGAAGCTTGCTTTGGTGATCGCCGGCAATTTTTCCGGAGATGAAGAAAACGCTGATCCGTGCACGCTTTTAAACTATTTGCCCGAAGACATCGTCGATTGTTGCCAACTGATCGAATGGAGCTGCCAGCCCAGTAACCATTACTCTATGAAACTTACCGCAGAGATGGAGGAGATGTTTGATACACTCGTCTCAGACGGATACACGGGCATAATCGTGATTTCCGGAAGCGGGGTCATGGAGGAGATGGCATATCTTACCGATCTCCTCTGGAAACATCCTGAGCCGGTGATATTTGCCAACCTTATGGTACAGGGACGTGCCGGGCTCAAAGAGGGCCTGATGAATCTGAGGTGTTCCGTTCTTGCTGCCCTTTCAGAAGAGGCAAGGGAGAAAGGTGTCCTTATATGCTCAAGCGGCGAACTCTTCGCGGCATCGGAAGCGGTCATGGTCGATCCCACCAGTACTGACAACGCATTCCAGTCTCCTGAAAAAGGTTCGGTAGGTAAAATGCTGAACGATGAGGTCAAATTTTTACGCAATGTCAGAAGGCCCGGTTTCCTTGCAAGAAAGCCCGAGGCACCTGCTGCAGTCGAGCTTGTCTATGCCTCGCTTGGGGGCGGTGAAAGGATCATCTCGTCCCTTGCCTCCAATAAAGAGATACAGGGGCTTGTTCTGGCAGGATTCGGCACCGGCAATGTCCCGCCCTCATGGATCCCTCACATCAGAAACATTCTAAGGAAAAGGATACCGGTGGCCATCGTGTCGAGGTGTTTTCAGGGACATGTGGCGAAGGCCAACTACTTCGAGGGATGCTATATGAAACTGCTGGAGATGGGAGTTATGTCAGGAGGAAAGCTGAACCCTTACCAGGCGAGGATAAAAATGGCCTTAGGAATAGCTGCGGGACTTACCGAACAGGGACTTAGCCTATACATGCTTAATCAGCCTGTAAGCGAAGACTCACAGCTCCTTTATAAATGAAAGTATATTGTCTGAGCCTCGGATGCGCAAAAAACAGGGTCGACAGCGAGTGCCTGGCCGGAGAGCTTGAGCGTGCCGGACATGTGCTTGTCGATGACATAGGGTTTGCCGATGTCGGAATAGTAAATACCTGTGGATTCATACAGCCCGCGACTGAAGAAAGCATAGCCGCGATACTGGACCTTGAGCAGCTCAAGAACGAGGGCAGGTTAAAAAAGATCGGTGTCGTCGGATGCCTTGTAAACAGGTATTCAGACGATCTGATCAAAGAGATGCCGTCGGTGGACTTCTGGGCAAGGAGCGAAGACTGGGCTTCCGTGATCAGGAGCATGGGCGGCCTTCCTGAGAAGAATAGGTGCAGGGGGAGACTTCCCTCATCGTCAAAAATAACCAGATATCTGAAGATCAGCGAGGGGTGCGGCAATAAATGCACATACTGTGCTATACCGGGAATAAGGGGAGGGCTCAGAAGCCTCTCCATAGATACTCTTGTCTGCGAAGCTGATCAGCTTGTTAAAGAGGGCGCATCGGAACTTTGTGTCGTTGGCCAGGACCTCACTGTTTACGGGGCCGACATCTATGGACGCGAGTCACTGACAGTTCTCCTGGACGAACTGGAAAGGGCCCTTCCTAAAAATATATGGCTTAGGCTTCTCTACCTTCATCCAAGCAGGATCACAACAGCACTCCTGGAGCGGGTCGCCTCAGGGATACAGATCCTTCCCTATCTTGATATACCGATACAGCACGCTGATCCTGAGATCCTTTCAGCAATGAACAGGAAGATATCGCCGGAAGAACTCACCTCAATATTTAATACGGCCAGGAGCATAAATGACGACTTTGCCCTCAGGACCACCTGCATGGTAGGCTTCCCGGGCGAAAAAAAGCGTCATTTTGACAATCTGCTTGCTTTTGTCTCCGCAACGCGCTTTGACAGGATTGGGGCCTTTGCCTTCTATCCGGAGGAGGGTACAGAAGCCGAAAAGATGGAGGGCCGGGTTTCTGACAGTGTCAAACAGAAACGGCTCAAAAAGCTTATGGTACTCCAGGAAGAGATATCCGCGGAACGCCAGGAAATGTTTGTGGGCAGAGTGATGGATGTCCTAGTCGAGAGGGTGGACAGGGAGGCCTCTTTTGCTGAAGGAAGGAGTTTCCGGGAGGCTCCTGAAGTAGACGGACTTGTAGAGATAAGGAATATAAGCGATAAAATAAAGGAGGGAGACATCGTCAAAGTCAGGATGACGGAGGCGATGCCCCACGATATGGTCGGAGAAGAGTTGATTCAATGATACTTATACCTGAAATGAAGACATGGTACGGGATGATATCCACGCTTGGAACGCTGGGCAGGTTCAGCAAGATGCCCGGGACCCTGGGATCGATGGCGGCATGCGTAGTCTGGATAGCTTTCGGAGGACTGCCGATCTGGGCCATAGCATCAGTTGCCGTTATCGGGACCATAGCTGCCGATAAGTACGAAAAGGCTGTGGAAAGGGAAGATCCTCCTGAAGTGGTAATTGATGAGGTCGCAGGATGCTGGATCGCATGTTGGGGATTTGAACCCACTTATGCGATAGTTGGCCTCTTTCTCTTCAGGATAATCGACATAACAAAACCGTTTCCTGTAAGAGAGATGGAAAGGCTGCCCGGGGGCATCGGAATAATGGCCGATGATATAGCCGGGGGCATAATGGCCAACCTCCTTCTCAGAGCCATGACGTGGTTATTCTTCGGCGGAGGCATGGAAACTATTCTGGGACTGGTGGGAAAATGAAGGCTAACTTAAAACAGCTGGCGGAAAAACTGGTTGCTGAAGCATCTTTAAAAGGACTGACAGTCTCCCTTGCAGAATCATGTACAGGCGGGATGATAGCTTCTTCGTTAACCGACATTCCCGGAGCTTCCGGAGTATTTCTCGGATCCGCGGTGACATACAGCAACGAGGCAAAGATCAAAATACTTGGAGTCGACGCGGGCACAATAGCAGAGCATGGCGCGGTAAGCGCCCTGTGCGCAGAGAAAATGGCAGAGGGTGCAAGAAGGATATTCGGGTCTGACGTGGCATTAAGTGTGACCGGAATAGCAGGACCTGACGGCGGCAGCGAAGAAAAGCCGGTCGGAACGGTCTGGTTCGGCATGTCCACCAAAGAAGCGACCAATACCTTTAAGAAAAAATTCAGCGGCAAGAGGGCTGACATAAGGAACTCGGCGGTAAAAGAAGCACTTGTCTCCCTTTTGGAAAGGATGCAGTAAAAATGGCAGGGTGAATCCCCTCTTTTTCAGGAGTTCTCCTGAGGACATTTGTCTGTATCTCGATCCCAAAGCCTCAGTTGAAGGTCCTTTCAGGCTGGCTCTCAGCAAGAAGGCGCGATTCGCATGAGTTCAGATGGGCCTCTCCCGAGACCATGCACATTACCATCAAGTTCTGCGGGGAAAGGCCGCCTGAAACAGTTGACCTGTTTCTGGAAAATTTGAAAAACATCAGGAACAGGGGGCCCTTCGAAATAAATATCAAGGGTATAGGCGGATTTCCCGATCTCATAAGGCCGAAAGTGCTCTGGGCCGGCGTCAGCGGAGATACAGAGGCCCTCTCTGATATCAGGAACGAAGTTGAAAAAGCTGCACACAGGGCGTTCATACCCGGAGAGAACAAGAAGTACACGCCGCATATCACTCTGGGTCGCAGAAATTCAGACCGGGCACTTACTCAAGAGGCACTGCTCCCGATGCAGAGAACACAGCCGTTCACAGAGCCATGGACAGTAACGGAGATCATACTGATGAGAAGCGAGCTCTCTCTGACAGGTCCGAGGTATACCCCGCTGGGTCTTTTCAAAATATGACATACTGTATATAATGTATTTGTAATCAAATAGCGCAAAATAGATACGGGGAGGCAATCGGATGGCCAAGAGAAAAGATTCGGTAACCAGAGAAGACATACTTGAACAGGCGTTGATCGAGATAAGAAGCAAGTTCGGTGACGGAGCGATAATGCGACTGGGCGATGAGGTCCAGCGTGTTGCAGAGGTTATCCCCAGCGGCATACTCTCTCTTGACGTCGCGCTTGGAATAGGCGGGATCCCCAGGGGCAGGGTAGTCGAGATATTTGGCCCCGAAGGCGGCGGAAAGACTACGATAGCTCTTCATGTTCTCGCTGAGGCTCAGAGAAAGGGAGGGCTTGCCGCATTTATAGATGCGGAACATGCCCTTGACCCGCGTCTTGCGGCTTCGGTGGGGGTGGACACGGCAAACCTTTACATGTCACAGCCTGACAGCGGAGAACAGGCTTTCTACATACTCGACACCCTGGTCAGGAGCGGCGCATTTGACGTCGTAGTGGTCGACTCCGTTGCAGCATTGACTCCTCAGGCTGAGATAGACGGCAAGATGGGTGAGGGAAGCAACCAGATGGGTCTCCACGCGAGGTTGATGTCCTATGCACTGAGAAGGCTGACAGCCGCGATCTCAAAGAGCAACACGACAGTCATATTTATTAACCAGCTGCGTGCGCAGATAAGCGCAGGCTACGGCGCGGGACCCACCGAAACTACCACCGGAGGACGCGCACTGAAGTTTTACAGCTCTGTCAGGATCGAGGTAAAGAGGGGAAAACAGGTCACCCAGGGAGAAAACGTTATAGGCCACGAACTTTGGATAAAGGTCGTTAAAAACAAACAGGCTCCGCCTTTCCGCACTGCACACACCACACTGATATATGGCAAAGGTGTTCCCAAGGCAATGTCAGTCCTTGACATGGCAATCGACAGGGAGGTCGTGAAGAGGAAGGGGTCATGGCTTGCCTACAAAGGCGAGACCCTTGGACAGGGCAAAGAGGGAGTCGCCGCATATATGGATGAGCATCCGGAACTTATGGAAGAGATAACAAAGGATGTCCTCCATAAGGTAGCAGAGGGCCTAGGTCTCCTGACCGAGCCTGCCGCAGATGAAGATGAACCCGTTCCCGGCAGCGTTGAGGATTCCGTGGAAGCTCTGCTAGAAGAGGGAGTCTTGAAGCTCGACATTGCGGAGGACGAATAAACGAAAGTATCAATGATTACCGTTTGCTTGACTACTAAGTACATTCACTGAAAAAATAATCTGTCATTATAAATCTGGGTGTACCGAGAATAACGGTACACCCAGATTTATTTTAATGTGAAATATTTGTAAGGTACGTATAAGACAATAATTGTAATATAACATTATAAGTATGATTTTAAATACCTTCAGATATCTTTAGCGCACATAAGAGTCTAATTGTATTTATTGACAGTCACACCAATCATCTATAGAATACCTCTTGCACTCTCCGGCGCAGGCCGGTCGAGGACGCACCATGACAGTTGAATACAGGGAAAAGCAAAAGGATATATATGGTTAACGTATCATGTATATAGTCTTGAGGGAGTATTCGAATTAATTCGGATATTTTTTGAGAGGCGAGGAAGATAAAGAGCAAAGAAGTCAGCGACTGAGACGGATATTGGACCTTAAATGGGAAGATATTCGAAAAGCACACCCAGAATCAAACGGAGAGTTTGATCCTGGCTCAGGACGAACGCTGGCGGCGTGCTTAACACATGCAAGTCGAACGGGAGTATTGAAGAAGCTTGCTTTAGAGATACTTTAGTGGCGGACGGGTGAGTAAC